>NZ_JAMYSC010000036.1:0-70467 GCF_040321755.1 Mesorhizobium sp. M0276
GAGAGAAGACGGACAAACCCCGTTTTACGGGGCATGCACATGCGGCATTTCGATTCACTCAAAACTTTCCCCGGACAGCCCTGCATGTCATGGGGGAGAGGAACCCAGGTCCTGCAATTCTACTTCCAGTTCTTGCGCCGCTCGAGTTCGGCGTCGGATGGCTTTCCCGTGACAAAGGAGCCGACCTTGATTTCGCCTGATCGCTCGTAGGTCGCCATGATCACGCCGGTGCTGGAGACCTGCGACTTGGCAAGCCTGAAGGCGGCCGGCATCGCGTCGTCGCCGAACAGCCGCTTGCCCTTGCCCAGCAACAGCGGGAATGTCATCAGCCGGATCTCGTCGATCAGCCCGTTGGCGAGCAAGGTCTGGATCAGATTGCCCGATCCCTGGATGAGCAGGTCAGGTCCATCCTCCTGCTTGAGGCGGCGCAACGTCGCGACGATATCCGGCCCAAGCGATTGCGCGTTCTGCCAGGTGAGGGTGTCAGGCCGATGCGTCGCCACATATTTGGTCGCGGGGTTGAAGGCATCCGCGATAGAATCTTTCTGATATGGCCAGTACGCGGCGAAGATGTCGTATGTTCTGCGGCCAAGCAGCAGGGCGAAGGGTTTGGAGAAGAGTTCATCCATTGCCGCGCCCGCCACCTCGTCAAAGTAATGGAACGTCCAGCCGCCGAACTTGAAGCCGCCGACAGGATCCTCTTCCGGACCGCCAGGTGCCTGCATGACGCCGTCGAGGCTGACGAATGTCGCAGCGATGATCTTTCTCATTTCAATGCTCCCGTTTTCTTCGCTCCACGCCGTCGTGGCCGGACTTCAACTCAAGGACGGGCGACCGATCGCCGGTCCGACAGGACATATGAAATTTTGGCGAACCACCGTCATTTGCGAGGCCTGGTGCGCCGGCCGCCATTGAGATTTTTCGATGAGAACCAGACATCGCCGAAGACTGCGGTGGCCGTGCGGTCGGGCGCCTTATCTTCCACCAGCCAGATCGAGCGGCTGCGTGCGGCCTGCTCGCGCGTCGGGATCGTCGCCGCAGGGTCCGCAACCGAGGCGCCGACACAGGGAATGAACCACGAGCGCATGAACGGATCGCAAGCGAAGCCCTTTTCGGTGCGGGTCACCATCACCGCCAGAGGGACACGCTCGGCCGGGCGCCAGGGAAAGATCATGCGGCCGCCTGGCCGTAGCGCCTTCAGCCATCCGGGCGGCGGTGCGGCCACGCCGGCATTGACATAGATGATGTCGGATGGCGGCAAGGGCATCGTCACCGCGTCGCCATGGACGACCCTTGCATTGCCATAGGTTTCGAGATTTTTCCGCGCGAGATCGGCCAGCTTTTCGTCGAGTTCGAAAGCGGTGGCGGTGCCGCCTGGTGAAACCAGCCTGGCCAGCACAGCGGTGTAGTAGCCGGTGCCGGCGCCGATATGAGTAACGGCTTCGCCGGGTTTCGGCGCAAGCTTCCCGATCCACATGGCGTGCAGGAACGGCTCGCCATTGTTGATGCCCTTGTCGGCATCGAGCGCTACCAGAACATTCTGGTAGATGTGCGCCGGATCGGCGCTCGGAGTGGTGATTTGGCCGTTGCCGGCGATGATCGTCCACGGCCCGGCACCGAGGAACGCCTCGCGCGGCACCTCGGCGAAAACCGCCTCCAGGCGCGGGTCGGGCGAGCCGGCATTGGCGGCCATCAGCCGCGCGTAGAACTTCCTGATGTCTTCGATCCGGGGCATGATGCCGGAGAACATAGCGCGGATCGTCGAATTGTCGTGGAAGCTCCCCTCTGCGCGGAGGGGCAGTTCGATTTCCCGGCGGGGCTGAGTTCAGCCGACCCCGAACATTGTCTCGTAGAGCAGCTTGAAATTGAGCACCAGGATGATCGCGGCTACCACCCAGGCAAGAGCAGCGACCCCGCGCGGGATGGCGAGGTTGCCCATCTTCTTCTTGTCGGAGACGAACTGCACCAGCGGGATGACCGCGAAGGGCAACTGCATCGACAGGATCACCTGGCTGAACACCAGCAGCTGGCCGGTGCCCTTTTCGCCATAGAGCGCGGTGACGACCACCACCGGGACGATGGCGAGCCCGCGCGTCAAAAGACGGCGCGCCCAGTTGGGAATGCGTAGGCGCAGGAAGCCTTCCATGACGATCTGGCCAGCCAGCGTCGCCGTCACCGTCGAGTTGAGGCCGGAAGCCAACAGCGCCACCGCAAACAGGATCGAGGCTATGCCGAGGCCGAGCAGCGGCGACAACAACTCGAAGGCTTGGCTGATCTCGGCGACGTCATGGTGACCAGTGTTATGGAAAGCGACCGCAGACACGATCAGGATCGAGGCGTTGACGAACAAGGCCAGCATCAGGGCGATAGTCGAGTCCGTCGTTGCCCATTTGATGGCGTCGCGCTTGCCCTTGTCGGTGCGTTCATAGGCGCGGGTCTGCACGATCGAGGAGTGCAGATAGAGGTTGTGCGGCATGACGGTGGCGCCGATAATGCCGATGGCGATGTAAAGCATCGCCGGATTGGTGACGATTGCCGACGACGGCACGAACATCGCATGCAGGATCGAGCCGGCCGGCGGGGCGGCGGCGAAGATCTGGATGGCAAAGCAGCCGAAGATGATGATCAGCAGCGCGATGACGAAGGCTTCGAGATAGCGGAAGCCCTTGTTCATCAAGAGAAGCACGAGGAAGGCATCGAGCGCCGTCAGCATGGCGCCGCCGATCAGCGGAATGCCGAACAGAAGCTGCAGCGCGATCGCGGTGCCGATGACCTCGGCCAGGTCACAAGCGATGATGGCCAGTTCACAGGCGATCCACAGCACGAAATTGACCGGACGGGGATAATAGGCGCGGCAGGCCTGGGCGAGGTCACGGCCGGTGGCGATGCCGAGCCGTGCTGCCAGCGCCTGCAGCAGGATCGCCATAAGGTTGGACAGCATGATGACGAACAGCAGCGTGTAGCCGAACTGCGCTCCGCCGGCGAGGTCGGTCGCCCAGTTGCCCGGATCCATGTAGCCGACCGAGACCATATAGCCCGGGCCCATGAAGGCGGCCAGGCGCCGGAACCAGACGCCCGAACCCGGCACGGCGATCGAAGAATTGACCTCGCGCAGGCTGGGCTGTTCGTCCTCCTCGGGCCTGGCGAAGCGCCATGAGGAACGGGGAACTGTGGCTTCGACGTCGGACATGAACGAGGGCTTTCCGCGAAACTGGGCGATGTTGCCCTAAAGCTATGCCATGGCTCAACATTATGCAATATGCTATATTTCATTGTTCGTGCTTTTTAAATGGTGGCCCTCGGCGCGCGAAAAGGGGCAATTGGAGACGCTGGTTGCAGCGGTGGCGGAATGCAAATAAACGGCCAGAAGAATCAGAGCCCGTGCTATGGATGCATGGACAGCAAAAGCCTCGGGAGGAGCGCGTATTGGCGCTGAAGAACAGATCGGTCCCGCGCGAAAAGCCGCTGCCTGACGCCGACGTTCATTCGGAAGGCTTCCGGCAGACGCGCGAAGCGCGCCGCAGTGCGCTGGTCGAGGATTATGTCGAGCTGATCGCAGACCTGATCGAGGACGGCAACGAGGCGCGCCAGGTCGATATCGCCGCACGGCTTGGCGTTGCCCAGCCGACGGTGGCCAAGATGCTGACCAGGTTGTGCGCCGACGGGCTGGTGTCGAGAAAGCCCTATCGCGGCGTGTTCCTGACCGATGCCGGCCGCAAGGTCGCGGAGGAAAGCCGCATCCGCCACCAAACGGTGGAAGCTTTTTTGCGCTCGCTCGGTGTCAGTGCGGAAACCGCGCGCATCGACGCAGAAGGCATCGAGCACCATGTCAGCGCCGAGACGCTGGAAGCGTTTCGCAAGGCGATGACGGCGGCGCGCTGAACCGCACCCGCCGCCGGATTTCCCGAGCCGCCGGAACCGAACCGGACCCTTCAAGTCGCCTTCGGCAAACTCACTCCCTGACATCCTGCACCCAACTGCGCGGGTGGCCATCGACGCGGAACTGGAAGATGAAATAGGGCGGAATGCAGGTGCCCTTGCCGGCTTTCGCTTGTGCCAGATCGTCATAGCCTGATGTGCAGATATAGTCCTCGCGGCAGGGATGCGCCTTGTCGCAGGCGCGCAGGCCGGCGGTCTTGGTGAATTCGCTGGTGCAGAATTTGTGGTCCTTGCCCGAGGCGACGCAGTCGTTGAAACCGGTCTTGGCGAGCCGGCCACAGGTCGCCTCGTCGGGCAGCTTGTCGCAGCTCGCCTTGCGCAGCATGCCGCCGGGAAAGCCACCGGTCTTCTGTTCGGGATTGTCGTAGCGCTGGCGCGCCGCACCGTAGCCGGCGAGCTTGACCGCTGGCTTCTTGTCACGAGCCGGATCGATGGCGCAGGCCTTGGCGGTGGCTGGCGACAGGCGGCAATACTGGTCGTTGCCCCAGGTCGACATCTTGATCTCGCCGAACTCGACGGGATCACCGACCGCGGTGCCGGCCTCGCTGACGCAGGTGCCGAAGCCTGGATGGCTTTCATGGACGCCGGCGCAGCGCAGGCCCGAGCCGCAGGTCCAGTCCTTGAAGCTTGGGTCCTCGCCGCGATAGCAGATCGAGCCCCACCCATTGTAGAGGTCGGTGCCCTTCAGCGCCTCCGCATATTTCTGGTCCGGACGGGCGGCGAAGCCGCGCGTAAAGTCCGGGTGACCGCCGGCGGCGAACTGCTCGACGATAGCGCGGCGGCGCGGCAGATCGGCGAAGAAGACGGCCGAGCCCGGCACGAAGACGGCGTTGCGGCGCGGCTCGCTGGCCGGATCGGCGCCGGTGTAGTGGAACCCGGCAATGCCATGCGTCTGGTGGCAGCCGGTGCAGCTCATCTCGTTGAGGCGCAATTCGAAACCGGCCACAGACCTGATGGAGGCGAGCGTGTTGCCCTTGGCGACATAGTCCTTCAACGCCTTGTCGACGTCGGCGTCGTCGACCAGCCCGTAGGCGATGTTGTTCTGCGACCGGCTGAGGCCACCGGGTGCGACGGAAACGGCGCTCTTGGCCAGGAATTTTTCGTCGATGACCAGCCGGCCATGATCGAGGTCGTAGATGTTGCGGTCGGTGAGCAGCCATTTGGCGAAGGACGGCTTGTCGGCCAGCACCGTGGTCCGATCGATCTGGTTCTCCATCTTCGATTCGTAAAATGTCGAGCTGGCCGGATCCCATTTGAAGATCTTCAGCAGATATTCGGCATGGCCGCCGAAATCGCGCCGCGTCGAGGCCGACAGCCGAAGCACCTGCATGTTGAGTTCCAGCCGCATGATCTGCGAGGAATTCAGCATGGCACCCGACAGCGGTCCCGCGTCGGAGCGCAGCCAGGCGGCAAGCTGATCGGGCGGCAGGTTCTGTTTCCCGGCAGCCAACCAGCGCTGGGCGACATCGGCGCAGGACACATCAATGGCGCTTGGCAAGTCCTTCGAGGCGCGGGCTTGTGCTTGATGGGGCTTGGCGTTGAAGACCAGGCTCATGGTCAGCGGCAGGCGCGAGGAAATGCGCTGGCCCGCCTTTCCCTTGGCTGGCTTTTCCGCGACCGAATAGTGGAAGCGGTAGATCAGCCGGATCTCGCCGCATTCGGTGTGGCCGAGATAGCCGCGATCCATGCGGTTGACGACGCCGGTCAGGTCGAGCGTCGAGCCGTCGTCGTCGATGTATTTTGGATTGAATTTCTGGCTGGTGTCCTTCGACTTCGCCATATCAGCAACATAAGGGTCGGGGCTGGTCTTCGGTTCGTTGGCGATCTCAAGCTTGACGGTGTCGCGCACCGTGGCCAGCGCCGGCACCGAAAACAGGCCGCGATTGTCGACCTCGCGGGTGAGGCCGAGTGCGGGTCCGAGCAGGCGGCTGATCGACAGGCCGCCGCGTTCGAGCGCCTGCAGGGTGGCGGGATCGGTGACGGCGACGCTGGAATCGAGCGTGACGGCGCGGGCGGACCCAATGCCAAAACAGATCAGTGCCGTCATTGACAGCAGGAATTGGCCGATCGTCCGCAAGCGCCCCTCGCTTCCATAGAGAACCGGAGAATTCTATATCGCGCACGGCTTCAGGGAAACCGGCGAAAGCGGCCCAACAGGAGAGCGTCTTTGGGCCTGATGTTGTAGCCGCAGGCGGTCCTATGTGGCCTTGAGGTCGTCGAAAAATGCTGTGACTTGCCGCAACCGTTGGGATAGTTGTTGTTCGGTTGAGCCGGCTTTACCGGGCAACGGGGGAAGTTTGCAGCGAGGAGTTGCCATGCTCTGGAAGGGCCGTCGTCAGAGTGACAATGTCGAGGACGACCGCAGCGACAGTGGCGGCGGGCTCGGCAGCGGCAGCCCCGGCCAGTTCCGCATTCCGATCGGCGGTCGCGCCGGCGGCGGCGGCAGCATCTTCCTCGTCATCCTGGTGGTGCTGGCCGGATGGTATTTCGGCTTCGATCCATCGACGATCCTGGGCGGTGGCGACGGCGGCGGTGGCCAGATCACCGACAACAGCGGCGGTGGCCAGGGCAGCGGCGCGGGTGCGCCCGCCAGTGACGAGATGAAGCAGTTCGTGGCGACGGTGCTGGCCGAGACCGAGGACACCTGGACCGGCATCTTCAAATCGCAGGGCCTGACCTACGAGGATCCGAAGCTGGTGCTGTTCAGCGGCCAGGTCCGCTCGGCCTGCGGCTTTGCTTCCGCGGCGGCCGGACCGTTCTATTGCCCCGGCGACCACAAGGTCTATCTCGACATGACCTTCTTCCAGGAGCTCGATCAGCAATTCGGCGCCTCGGGCGAATTCGCCCGCGCCTATGTGATCGCGCATGAGATCGGCCATCACGTGCAGAACCTAACCGGCATCATGTCCAAGTTCAACCAGATGCGGCAAAGCATGGGCGAGGTCGAGGCCAACCAGATGTCGGTGCGCATCGAGCTTCAGGCCGACTGCTTTGCCGGCGTGTGGGCGCATTACACCGACCAGAAAGGCATATTGGAGCAGGGAGACATCGAAAGCGCGCTGAACGCCGCCAAGCAGATCGGCGACGACACGCTGCAGAAGAAGATGCAAGGCTATGTCGTGCCGGAAAGCTTCAACCACGGCACCTCGCAGCAGCGGCAGACCTGGCTGGCGCGCGGCTACAAGAGCGGCAAGCTTTCGGACTGCAACACGCTGAGCGGGCCAATTTGAACAGCCGCTTCCGGGCGCTGACCTGACGCCAAGGCGCCGTCAGGGGCTGTCAGGATGAAAGAATCCGATCCGTTCCCGCATTGTTCCTTACGGCGGACTCGCCTATAAGGTGCGTCCGCCTGCGCCCCAGGGCGACCACAGGAGCCGGACCCGCCATGATCGACCCCAAAACCGCCAGACGGGGCCTTGCGCTCGTCTTCACCACACTGCTGCTCGACATCATCGGTTTCGGCATGATCATGCCGGTGCTGCCGGCCTATCTCAGGGAATTGACCGGGGTCAGTATCAGCGGAGCGGCGATCGAAGGCGGCTGGCTATTCTTCGTCTATGCGGCCATGCAGTTCTTCTTCGCGCCAATCATGGGCGGGTTAAGTGACCGGTTCGGGCGGCGGCCGATCCTGCTTGCCTCGGTGCTGACCTTTTCCGTCGACAATTTGATCTGCGCGGTGGCCTGGTCCTACCCGATGCTGTTCATCGGCCGTGTGCTGGCCGGCATTTCGGGCGCCAGCTATTCGACGACATCCGCCTTCATCGCCGACATTTCGAACGACGAGAACCGGGCGAAGAATTTCGGCCTGCTCGGCATCGCCTTTGGCGTTGGCTTCGTCATCGGGCCGGTCCTGGGCGGGTTGCTCGGCACGTTCGGGCCGCGCGTGCCGTTCTATTTCGCTGCCGGGCTCGCCTTGGTGAATTTCCTGATCGCGCTGTTCCTGTTGCCGGAAACACTCGACGACAAGCATCGCCGCCGCTTCGAGTGGAAGCGCGCCAATCCGGTCGGCACGCTCGTCCAGATGCGCCAATACAAGGGCATTGGCTGGATCGGACTTGTTTTCTTCCTGATGACGCTCGGGCACATGATGTATCCGGCGGTCTGGTCGTTCGTTTCCAATTACCGTTATGGCTGGAGCGAGCAGCAGATCGGCTTCTCGCTCGGCGCCTTCGGCCTGTGCGGCGCGATCGTCATGGCGACGGTGCTGCCGCGGGTGATCCCCCGGCTTGGCGAGTGGAGGACGGCGGTCATCGGTCTTGCCTTTACGGCACTCAGCGCCTTCGGCTACGCGTTCGCGTCGCAAGGCTGGATGATCTATGCGGTGATCGTCTTCGGCTGTCTGGAAGCGCTGGCCGATCCACCGCTGAGGAGCCTCGCCGCCGCCAAGGTGCCGCCTTCGGCGCAGGGCGAACTGCAGGGTGCGATGACCTCGATCTTCTCGATCACCTCGATCGTCACGCCACTGCTCTATACGGCGATCTTTTCCTGGTTCACCGGGCCGAGCGCTCCCGTGACCTTCGGCGGCGCGCCCTATCTGGTCGGCGCGTGCTTCCTGGCGCTGGCGCTCATCGTCTTCGTCACGAAAGTTGCGAGGCCGGTGGCGCGCACAAGTGTCACTACCGGCGTCGCCGAAGATGGAGCACAGATATGAGGCCCCGTCTCAGAAAGAAGTGCCCGGCAGGGCGTTGGGGGCAGCGCTGTCGGGTCGAGTCAGGCCCGCTCGGCCAGCAATTCCTCGCCGCGCTTTTCGCGAATCAGGTTGACGAAGCGGCGGAACAGATAGTGCGAATCCTGCGGGCCGGGCGAGGCTTCGGGGTGATGCTGGACCGAGAACACCGGCCGGCCGGTCAGCGTGATGCCGCAGTTCGAGCCGTCGAACAGCGAGACGTGGGTTTCCTCGACGCCTGATGGCAGCGAGTCGGCATCGACGGCAAAGCCGTGGTTCATCGAGACGATCTCGACCTTGCCGGTGGTGTGGTCCTTGACCGGATGGTTGGCGCCGTGATGGCCCTGGTGCATCTTGGCGGTCTTGCCGCCCAGCGCCAGCGCCAGCATCTGGTGGCCAAGGCAGATGCCGAACACCGGAATGTCGGTCTTCAACAGGTCCTGGATGACCGGGACGGCATAGTCGCCGGTGGCCTCCGGGTCGCCGGGACCGTTGGAGAGAAAAATGCCGTCCGGCTGCATGGCGAGGATTTCTTCGGCGCCGGTCTTGGCTGGCACCACTGTGACCCTGGCGCCGAGGCCGGCGAGCAGGCGCAAGATGTTGCGCTTGACGCCGTAGTCGATGGCAACGACGTGCATCGAAGGCTCGGTCAGTTCGCCAAAGCCTTCGTTCCACACCCATGGCGTCTCGCGCCAGGCCGACGACTGGCCTGACGTGACCTCCTTGGCGAGATCGAGCCCGATCAGGCCGGACCATGCCGCGGCGCGGCGCTTCAGGTCGTCGAGGTCGAACACGCCATCGGGCGCATGCGCGATGACGGCGTTGGGCATGCCCTTTTCGCGGATCAGCGCGGTCAGCGCGCGGGTGTCGATGCCCGACAGGGCGACGATGCCGCGCTTCTTCAGCCACTGGTCGAGACCGGTGCCGGCGCGGTAGTTGGACGGGTTGGTGACATCGGCCTTGAACACGGCGCCGACGGCGCCGGCGCGGGCGACCGGGTTGAGGTCCTCGATGTCCTCGTCATTTGTGCCGATGTTGCCGACATGCGGGAATGTGAAGGTGACGATCTGGCCGGCATAGGACGGGTCTGTGAGGATTTCCTGGTAGCCGGTGAGTGCTGTGTTGAAGCAGACTTCGGCGACGGCGGAACCGGTGGCGCCCAACCCGCGACCCTCGATGACGGTGCCGTCGGCCAGCACCAGAAGGGCGGTCGGCTTTTCTGTTGCCCAGGCGGGCGTCAAGGCGGCGGTCATATCGGCCATGGCGGCACTCCTATCGGGGCTGCGCGCTTCCATGGGCCCGGTGGGCCATCCGCGCAGCAAACGGCGCCAAGCGGCGATTTCGCAGCTTCCACGCAGTCAAGCTTCAGTTCATGCAAGGCCCAGTACATAGGGGAAGGGGGCAGGGCGGTCAATGATCATGCGAAATGCAGCTCCGATTTATTTCATCTAGCAATATCAGAGGCTTGCCTTGGCATTTCAGGGTTTGCGTTGGCTCGCACCCGGCGCTATTGTCCGCGCCGATCGAAGGAGAATGCACCATGCGCGGCAAAATCGCCGAATCCCTGAAGAGCGCGATGAAGGCGCAGGACAAGCAACGGCTGCCGACATTGCGGCTGATTCAAGCCGCCATTCACGACCGCGATATCGCCAATCGCGGCTCGGGCAAGGAGCCGGCCAGCGACGAGGAGATCCTACAGATCCTGGCCAAGATGGTGAAGCAGCGCGAGGAATCGGCCAAGGCATTCGATGACGGCAAGCGGCCGGAACTGGCCGCGCAGGAGCGCGGCGAGATGGAGATCATCCGCGCGTTCCTGCCGACGCAGCTTGACGATGCCGCCATCCAGGCTGCGGCGCGCGAGGCGATCGCGGCGACGGGTGCGGCCAGCCAGAAGGACATGGGCAAGGTGATCGCTGCGCTGAAGCAGAAATATGCCGGCCAGATGGATTTCGGCAAGGCGAGCGGCATCGTCAAGGCACTGTTGCAGTAGTGCTCGTCTCGTCGCCGGAAAAGCATGACCGACGTCTCCACAGGCAGCGTTAGAATCCAATAGTCCACGCCGCATGTGGAAGCCATAAAAACGCTGCTTCAGACCTGCCACGCCAGATGCGGGGCCCCCACCTGGCGAGTCCAAGTCCTGAAATTTGGAACTCGGATACCGGCGAGATGTTTATCCGTCATGCAACTGGAGAGATGTCATGACTGAGAACGAAACCCGCTATGAAACCGGCGCGACGAAGTATCCGGCAAAGACCGGTGCCGACGCTTCCGATGAATTCTCCCAGGACGCGGCCGGCAACAAGAAGCCTGCCGGCGGCATGGGGCTCACCCGCCGGATGGGCGAAGTGGAAGACCGAACCCGCCAGTCGGAGGGACAAAACCCGCCGAGGCGAGCCGCGCCGAGTGCCGCGACACAAAGGGCGTCCAGCGCCAGTCCGGCGGTCGCCGAGCGTCGTTCAAAGGATGCCAAGGCTCCGAAGAGCGGGCGGTAACGGGAACCCAATTCAGCAAGTGAGCGCTCGGCCGAACCGGGCCACTTGGCAGGAAGCTTAGGCGGACACCTCAAGCACGATCTTGCCGCGCACATGTTCGTTTTTCAGCCGTTCCTCCGCCTTGGCGACCTCTCCAAGCGGATAGACGGCTTGCACGAACGGGGTGACCTTGCCGGCGTCGATGAGACGGCCGATCTGCGCGAGGTGCGCCGCATTCGGCTCGGCCATATAGGAGACGCCACGTGCCCGACGCAAATGTGCCTTTTCCTGCGAGGGTTGAGAAAGAGTGGAAACGAGCGTCCCACCTGGCTTGAGAACGTCCCAGGAGCGGTCCTGGGTGTCGCCCGCGACGAGGTCGAACACCAGGTCGACCGCATCGACAATTTCTTCGAAACGCTGATCCTTGTAGTCGACCGCCTGATCTGCACCTAGCTCATGGACAAAAACGAAGTCTTGGGCGGAGACGGTTGTGGCGACGAACGCGCCGGCGGCCTTGGCCAGTTGGATCGCCAGATGGCCAACGCCGCCGGCTCCGCCATGGATGAGAACCCTTTGCCCGGATTTGAGGCCGCCATGCTCAAACAGGCCCTGCCAAGCAGTGATGCCCGCAAGCGGCACCGCAGCGGCTTCGACGTGGCTTAGACGTTCCGGCTTCGCAGCCGCCTCCGTCGCCTTGACCACGACATATTCGGCATCGCCGCCCCGATCATGACCAAGCATGGCAAATAGCGGGTCGCCCTTCTTCAACGTATGAGCCCGCGTACCGCACGTTTCCACCACGCCGGACACGTCACGCCCCAATGTGACGGGCAATGCCTGACCCGCCGAACCCTCGCGGGTCTTGTAATCGACCGGATTGACGCTCGCCGCGCGAACCCTGAGCACAACCTCGTCGTCAACGGGCTGAGGAAAGGGGACTTGATCGATCGAAAGAACCTCAGGTCCGCCAAAAGCATGGATGCGGACTGCTTTCATGTCGACATATCTCCTCTTCGCTGGCAGTTGGCGACAGTGTCACCGTTAGCCGCTGTGCGGCTCCGGTTGCTATGGCGTCCGAGGGCGTTCATCGGCGATGAACAGAGCGCCGGATTTGGCGGCTGCCATTCGAACGGGCAGGCCGTCGGCCTGGCGGTCAGAGGCATCTTGGTCCGACCGCCAAATCGGCTTCATCACACTCGCTGCCGCAGCGACGCCAGTCCTGCTAGGCCGTAGATTGCGTTGGAGGGTTCTGGTACATCATCCACAGCTCGATCGCAGCAAGGACCGCGACCAGAACGCCGATTACCACATGCACGCTCATGGCCGTGCTTGCCTGGAATCCAAGCACCCAGGGAGACACGATTACCCAAAGACCCACAACGAGGTTCAACCACTCTTCCCAGATAGCAAAGGCGGAGAGGGCGGCAACCGAAAGCAAGAAAATCACGATGCCGCTGCCCATGGCGTTCTGGGACTGCGTCCCCGCCGCGAAGGCGAATATCCAGGGAGAGAAAAAGAGAACTGCTCCGAGGATTAGATTTGCCACGTCACAAAGCTTGGCGTTTGACCACTGGTTCATGATTTTTCTCCATCAAGCGTGCTTTCCACGCTTCCGAAGCTCAGTCGGCTGGCCTTGAAACCGCCGGTCCACATGGAGGCAAGGCTACAACCGGACTTGCTGGCACTGTAACTGTGTTGCAGGCCATTGGTTCCAATCAACAAATCTGGAGCACCACCGGCTGAGCGTGGTGGCGGGCATTTTTTTCCTCGGCTGGGAGCATTCAGCAACTCTTGATTGGCCCGCGAGATACAAACGCAGCGGGAAGGTGCGAGGTGCAGGCCATCACCCATGTGATTGCCTCTCGATCATATTCGTCACCAGAGCGCCAGTCCTCGAAGAAGGCGTTCAACGTGCCGACACGCTCGGGCCAGACGTCGCTGGCCTGAAGCCCCAGTGACACGCCGAAATTGGTGAAAGCGAACTTGGTATCGCGCAGCCACGGCGCGCGGCTGAAATAACCTGGCGGGTCGACCCACATCGTTTCCAGGGTTCTAAGCGATCGCCTCGTCTGGACCTCGGCCCATGGCTCCGCAGGGAAGAAGTGGGCGAGCCACAGCATCATGCCGAGACCGAGATCCTGTTCGATATCGAGCGTTTGCCAATCGTGCTCGATCAGGTCACGCATCTGCGCGATTTCGGGCGCCAGCTCGTCTTCATCAAGAATCCGGTAGGAGACATAGCCATCATAAGCGTCCATGCTGCCGAGGCCATAGCCGGGATAAGGACTGCTCAAGTCCTCCTGCATCTTCCAGATCACACCGCGGCCGGGGATCACAAAAGCCGGGTGAATGTCACGCGCCAGTGCGACACCGCGCGCGCGGTATCGCGGTTTCAGATCGCCGAGACGCGCCAAGGCAAACAGCCACATCGCCAGGTAGTGGAAGTATTGACCGTCACGATCAGCCGCTTCCCCGATCCTCAATCCGCGCCGACGACCGAGCACGCGCTCTACATCGGCCACCAGCCGCTCAGCCTCATCCAACCAGCGCGTCTCGCCTGTTTCCGTGTAGAGTGAGACGTAGAGCACGACCCCGAACGCATCAGTCCAGAGATACCGCAAGCCGTTAGGCCAGATGCCGTCGGCGCGCATCCAATCAAGTTTTCGCAGTACATAGTCGACGTCATGCAACATTGGCACCAACCCGAACGGACTGACCATGCGGTTGCGGCATACGAAGCGACATCCGCCTCTGTTTGGGCCGGCTATCGCAATCTGGTGCCCGCAGCCAACGCCGCCCTTGTCAGGCTGGCCTCAATGCATCTGCGAATGCTGTCCGCCATGCCGCGAGATGCCGCTCAATGCCTCACCCGCTTCTGCCGATTCGCCATTCATGGCGAGGTCGCCCAGCGAAACAATGCCGATCAGCCGCTTGTCGCGGTTCAACACCGGCAGGCGCCTTACTTGAAGCTCACCCATTCTGTGAAGGACGTCGTCTGCGTCTTCGTCACCGAAACAATATTCGACGTCAGGGGTCATCACCTCGCGAATTTTGGCATCGGGTCCTTTGCCTTGGGCGATGCCGCGGATCGCGATATCCCGGTCCGTTATCATGCCGACAAGCCGGTCGTTCTCACCCACCGGCATGACGCCGGCGTCGAGACGGCCCATGGTTCGAGCGGCCTCGCGTATGGTTTGTTCCGGATTGGCGATCTGGACGTCTTTCGTCATATAATCGGCAATTCTCATCGTAACCTCCTCACGTTCTGCGGCCCCGCGCCAGCTGATGCTTGAATGAGCGCCATTGGAAAACGTTCCACGGTTTCGGTCTGCACGCGCAAATAGCCTGCCGGCACCTTTTGGTACCCATTTTCATGCGCGAACTGCCGCCGGCGGCGGTCGAAGGAGAATGCGCCATGCGCGGCAAAATCGCCGAACCCTGAAGAGCGTTATGTAGGCGCAGGACAAGCACCGGCTGCCGACATTGCGGCATGATCCATTCACGACCGAGGCAGCCGCGGCAATCACGCCGGTGTCGTGGAGGTCGCTTGCTGGCTGGAGTATCCAGCCGAGTTCATGCAGGCCGTGCTCGGTTTGCTATGCTGAGCCTCGGCATCGTCGAGTGAAGTCTGCAGGGAGCGAACTTCATGGCCCTTTGCAAATCGGCACCGGTTGTGGCGGCGGTGCCGGGTGATCCTTGCTGTACTGAGCGATGATCGGCTCGAGGGTCTTTCTCGGCCAGAATTTCGGAGTGCCTATTTCCTTCAGGCAGGACGCGTTCCAGTAAGCGCCCGACTGCGAACGGCTGGACGCTACTGCGGCGATGTCGTGTGATTCAGGGTAGATGTAGAGCGTCGTCGGGTTGTCCTTGACCATTGGGATGATCTGCTGGGCATCCGCCGGCGACCAGCTGGTACAGCCATTGCTGCGGCCGCTTGCGTAGTCCACCAGCTTGCCGAACGGCACGTAGCCATCATGGTCGGCGTGCGAGCTTTTGGGATTTTTGCGCAGGCACATGCCGTGCAGTACCTGGGCAGCGTGGCCGCCGATCACCCGTTGCCTGGCGTTCGCGGCTTCGCCCTCGCCGTCGAACTGTATGAAGGTGCGCTGGAAAACCGCGTCCTGTTTCGCGCCGATGCGGTAGTAGCCCTTGAAGGAGGTTTTCGCCTCGCTGGTCATGTAGGCGCCGCCGGCGGTCAATGATGAATCCATCGCATTGCCGAAGTTCTTCGCGCAGCGTCTGCCGTTGGCGAAGTCGACGACGCCTTTCAAATTCCGGCCGCTGCCATGGCCCGACGAAATCGCGCGGAACGACTGGCCGGCTTCGCAAATGACGTAATAGCGGTGTCCAGGCTTGCCATCGCCCAGATCGCTGGGGCGTGTCGCGTCCATGGCGAAGTAGCAGGGGTTTTTGACCGCACCTTGCGCCACCTTCTTGAGGTAGAGCCCGCGCGCCCGTTCCAGTACCACTTGTGAGATCTGCCCGTCGCTGTCGCCGACATGGGCCTGTAGCCAGGCCGGAACGTCAGATGGTGCGGCAAAGGATCGGGCCGACACCGCCGCTGCGATGACAATGACAAGAAGGCTGGCGACGACACCCAGATAGACAGATCTTAACCGCACCGGATCAATTCTCCTATCGAAGCGCTTTGCGATTCCTTGCGCCGCCGAGAATCGATCATAAATGGTCCCGCATCAATCGGCGAAACACATCTTGTTTAGCGCGTTGAGGTAGTTTCAGCCTGCTCAACCGATGCCGGATCGTACTGCGCGCGCAGCGCATCGGACGACTGGCGAACCACTTCGGAGATCAGCAGCAGCTGTTTGGCGATCGGGCTTGTCTTGCGCCAGATCATGCCGATGGTCCGCGACGGCTGAGGACTGGCGAAGTGGGCGATGGAAACCGATGCCGAGCGTGTCTCCACCGGCACGGCCATTTCCGGGATCAAGGTGACGCCGACGCCGGCGCCGACCATTTGCACCAAGGTCGACAGCGAGCTGCCGTCCAGCAACTCCCTTGGCCGTGCCGAATGCATATTGCAGAACGACAGCGCCTGATCGCGGAAACAATGGCCCTCCTCCAGCAAAAGCAGCCGCATCTCGCGCAGCATTTCGCGATTGGGCACCGGCTTTCCCTCGTCCTCGCCGGGCCGGACCAGCACGAAGTTCTCGGCAAACAGCACGATTTCGGTCAGCGACGCTTCCGAAACCGGCAGCGCGACGATGGCCGCGTCGAGCCGGCCGTCGGCCAGTTCCTGGATCAGCTTCTGCGTCTGCGTCTCGCGCACGTGGATTTCGAGGCCGTCATGCATGCGGGAAAGGTTGCCGATGATGGCAGGCAGAAGGTAGGGCGCGATCGTCGGGATCACGCCGATGCGCAGCCGGCCCACGAGCCGGTCGCGCGAGGCGCGGGCCAGATCCGTCAGTTCATCTACCGAGCGCAGGATGTCGCGGACGCGCAAGGCAAACTCCTCGCCGAAATTGGTCAGCCGGACCTGTCGCGGACCTCGTTCAAAAAGCTCCGTGCCCAGCGTTTCCTCCAATTCCTTGATCTGCACCGAGATGGCGGGCTGGGAGATGGCGCAGGCATCCGCCGCGCGTCCGAAATGGTTGTGTCTGGCCAGCGCTTCGAAATAACGCAGCTGCTTCAGCGTCAGGTTTGTCATAGCGTAATATTATCGCTGCAATCAGGAAATCCAACTTAAATTAATCACGCGACTTTGCTATAGGAACTGCGAGGAAGATCAGGAGCAGCCGGGACCATCTGGTCCAGGCGCTCGCAGCGATGGACATCCAAGATATTCGGTCGCGTATCGGGGACAGGTCATCGCGCCTGCCATGAAACGGACCACCTCCAGGGGCATCCAGTGTCCTTGCTCACGCAGCCGTTGAAACAGCTCAACACAGCCACGATCGGAGAAAAACATGGACGCCAACACAGACGACAACAGCAAGGGCAAATGCCCGGTTGCGCATGGGTCCTCCCGCAGGAGCAACCGTGACTGGTGGCCAAACCAACTTGACCTCGGCGTTCTGCACCAGCAATCGAACCTTTCGGATCCGATGGGCGAGGAGTTCGACTATGCCGAGGAATTCAAGTCGCTCGATCTCGATGCGGTGATCAAGGATCTGCACCATGTGATGACGGATTCGCAGGAATGGTGGCCCGCCGATTTCGGCCACTACGGACCGCTGTTCATCCGCATGGCCTGGCACAGTGCCGGCACGTATCGCATCGGCGACGGCCGTGGCGGCGCCGGCGCCGGCCAGCAGCGTTTCGCGCCGCTCAACAGCTGGCCGGACAATGCCAATCTCGACAAGGCGCGTCGGCTGCTGTGGCCGGTCAAGCAGAAATATGGCCGGAAGATCTCCTGGGCCGACCTGTTGATCCTCGCTGGCAATGTCGCGCTCGAATCGATGGGCTTCAAGACCTTCGGCTTCGCCGGTGGCCGCGCCGACGTCTGGGAGCCCGAGCAGGACGTGGATTGGGGTTCGGAAACCAAGTGGCTCGACGACGAGCGCTACTCCGGCGACCGCGAACTCCAAGGCAATCTCGGCGCCGTCCAGATGGGCCTGATCTACGTCAATCCGGAAGGGCCGAACGGCAAACCTGATCCGCTGGCCTCGGCACGTGACATCCGCGAAACCTTCAGCCGCATGGCGATGAACGACGAAGAGACCGTAGCGCTGATCGCCGGCGGTCACACCTTCGGCAAGACGCACGGCGCCGGCGATGCCTCGTTGGTGGGGGCCGAACCGGAAGGCGCCGGCATCGAAGCGCAGGGCCTCGGCTGGTCGAGCAAGTACGCCACCGGCATTGCCGGGGACGCGATCACCTCCGGTCTCGAGGTGACCTGGACCACGACGCCGACCAAGTGGAGCAACAACTTCTTCGACAATCTGTTCAACTACGAATGGGAGCTGACGAAAAGCCCGGCGGGCGCTCACCAGTGGACGCCGAAGGGCGGCGCTGGTGCCGGCACCGTGCCGGATGCGCATGATCCGTCAAAGCGCCGCGCGCCTTCCATGCTGACCACGGATCTCGCGCTGAGGGTGGATCCTGCCTATGAAAAGATCTCGCGGCGTTTCCACGAGCATCCAGACCAGTTTGCCGACGCGTTTGCCCGCGCCTGGTACAAGCTGACCCACCGCGACATGGGCCCGGTCGCTCGCTATCTCGGCCCGCTCGTGCCGAAGGAGGTGCTGATCTGGCAGGATCCGATCCCGGCAGTCGACCACGAATTGGTCAGCGAGCAGGATATCGCATCCCTGAAGTCGAAGATCCTGGCATCGGGCCTGTCGGTTTCCGAGTTGGTCTCGACCGCCTGGGCGTCGGCCTCGACGTTCCGCAATTCGGACAAGCGCGGCGGCGCCAACGGTGCCCGCATCCGGCTCGCGCCGCAGAAGGACTGGGAGGTCAACCAGCCGGCCGAACTGTCGAAGGTGCTTGCCAGGCTTGAAGGCATCCAGAACGAGTTCAACGCGGCACAGACCGGCGGCAAGAAAGTCTCGCTTGCCGACCTCATCGTGCTCGGCGGCGTCGCCGCGGTCGAAAAAGCCGCGAAGGATGGGGGTCATGAGGTGAAGGTGCCCTTCACGCCAGGCCGCATGGACGCCTCTCAGGAACAGACGGATGTTCATTCCTTTGCGCCGCTCGAGCCGAAAATCGATGGCTTCCGCAACTATGCCAGGGGCAAGCAGCCGATGTCGACCGAAGCCATGCTGGTCGATCGGGCGCAATTGCTGTCGCTGACGGCGCCGGAGATGACGGTGCTGGTCGGCGGCTTGCGGGTGCTTGGCGCCAACACGGCCAAGTCGAAGCATGGCGTGTTCACCGACCGGCCGGGGACGCTGACCAATGACTTCTTCGTCAACCTGCTCAGCATGAACACGGTCTGGGATCCGGCCGCCGGCTCCGACGAAGTCTACGAAGCGCGCGACCGTAAGACCAAGGCGGTCAAGTGGACCGGCACGCGCGCAGACCTGATCTTCGGTTCGCACGCACAATTGCGTGCACTTGCCGAGGTCTATGGCTCCGCGGACGCCGGGCAGAAATTCGCCAGGGATTTCGTGGCGGCATGGACCAAGGTGATGAACGCCGACCGCTTCGACATAGCCTGAGATCGCTAGAGCGGGATGCATTTGAATTGAACCTGGCATCCCGCTCTAACTGTTGTTTTAGCCGCATTTCTGCAACGCCAAGCGATTCCGCTTGGCTGCAAAATGCTCTAGTGGCGATCCGGCCTTGCCGGAGCGCCAATCCTCCCACGACCAGGATCAGGGCCGCGTTTCCAGCGATGGGAACGCGGCCCTGTCGCAAGAGACTGTCCCTTGGTGGACCGTGCCTTGCCGGGCAATGCTGTTATCTTGTCTGCATAGCGTCTCCGCTGGTGCACCATGATCGAAATCGTCAAACCCGCGCTTGAACATTTGCCGTCCTACAAGGCGGCGCTCGAGCGTGGCTGGTCGCCGGACAATGTGCGGCTGATGGAAGCGACGCGTGAGCAGCTTGCGGCAATCGAAAAAGATCCGGTGGCCTTTCTCGCCGACCTTGACGATCCACAGGCCAGGGGCGGTCCGATCACCTTGCCCGACGGCAAGCAAGTGCCGCGCCTGCCGGGCTTCCGCCGCTGGATCTGGGACGGCGAGGCATCGGGCTCGATCGGCTTCCGCTGGCAGCAGGGCACGGCAGAACTGCCGCCACATGTGCTTGGCCATATCGGCTATGCGGTGGTGCCGTGGAAGCGGCGGCGCGGTTACGCCACCGACGCGCTGCGGCTGATGCTGGACGAGGCGAGGGCGGTCGGCTTGCCCTATGTCGAGATCACCGCCAAACCAGGCAATCCAGCCTCGCACAGGGTGATCCTTGCCAATGGCGGCAGGCTGGTCGAGCGCTTCTTCGAAGACGCCGCCTATGGCGGGGTGGAAAGGTTGCGATTCCGGATCGAGTTGTAGGGTGGGGGCGACGCGGCCGGAGGGGCGGTTAATCCTGCAGCATTAGTATTTGTAGGTCTGCGCATGCGGCCGTCATCGGAGTTCGCCCGGACGCGCCAATAGCGGCCATCACTTCGAGTAAATCCGATATAATACCAAGGCGATGAGCATCACCACGAGAGCTATGAAAATGCGTTCGACCCACCGCATCAGCCTCGACTTCGAGGGGTTGCCCGATATCGCATTGCCTAATATGTCCCCAAGAAAATGAAGCAAGTTGTCCATTGCGTGGTTGGCCTCCGATTTTATACATTTTGCCGACAGTGATTGTACTGGATCAACCACTCTGACGTTAGCATGTCCGCGAAAAGCCAATGCAGAATTATGCTCGGTGGTTCCGCAAGGCCGCGGCTCTCTGAGGTCACAGCGTTGCGGAACCCATGCGGCTGCGCCGCGCCGCTCCTTGCTCCGCCTCACCCATGCTCGTCAGTGCACAGCGCGTGGTCGGACAGCGCGCGGATAACGTAACAGTCGCCGACCGTCTTGCCATTGCAGCAGGTGGCGATGCGTTCGAGTTCGGCCTCCAGCCGCTTCAACTGGGCGATCTTGTCCCGCACCGAGATCAATTGTTCCTGGGCGATCTTGTCGGCGTGGCCGCAGGGCTGCTCGGGGTGGCCGCTCAGTTCGATCAGCGAGCGGATATCCTCGACGGCGAAGCCGAGGTCGCGGGCGTGGCGGATGAAGGCCAGCCGTTCCAGCTCCTGCCTGGAATAGCGGCGCTGGTTGCCTTCAGAGCGCTCGGGTGCGGCTACCAGGCCCATCTGCTCGTAGTAGCGGATGGTCGGTACCTTGACTGTCTCGGTTTCAGTGACCGGCGCCAGCATGACGGTCAGTCACGGTGGCGCACTGCCGGAAGACAAGGTGCTGCGGCAGGTTGCGCGGCTTGGGTATGGCATCAAAAAGGCCGAAGCCAGGATCGATGGGCACGCTTCAGCAGTCAAAGCGTATGACCATGCTGATCATGACCACGAAGGCCACGATCATGGCGAGCCGGCCAGCAAGCAGGCCATCGCTTCATACATGGGTGGCGAGCCGGGGCAGGCGTGGTGGCGTTCCCGCCGGGCAGTGCTGACGCTGGCTTATGCGGCAGCGCTTCTTGCTGCCTATTGCATCGGCTATCTGTTTCCGGCGGCCGAGCGCTGGGTGTTCCTGGCCGCGCTGCTGGTCGGCTTGGTGCCGGTCGCGCGGCGTGCGCTGATGGCGGGACTGGCCGGCACGCCGTTCTCGATCGAGACGCTGATGACCATCGCGGCGACAGGCGCCGTGATGATCGGCGCTACGGAAGAAGCCGCCACCGTGGTGGTGCTGTTCCTGATCGGCGAACTCCTGGAAGGTGTCGCCGCCGGCCGCGCGCGGGCGAGCATTCAGCGACTTGCCGATCTGGTGCCGAAGACAGCACTGGTCGAGCGCGCAGGCGGCACATCGGAGATTCCCGCTGAAGACCTTGTGATCGGCGACGTCATCGTGGTGCGGCCGGGCGACCGTATTCCCGCCGATGGCGAGATCGTCCAAGGGGCGAGCGATATCGACGAGGCGCCGGTGACCGGCGAGAGCACGCCGAAGCGCAGGGGTGTCGCGGAAGTCGTCTTCGCCGGCACGATCAGCACAGACGGCGTGCTCAAGGTGCGGGTGACGGCAGCCGCGTCGGACAACACCATCGCCCGCGTCGTGCGGCTGGTGGAAAAAGCGCAGGAGGCCAAGGCGCCCACCGAGCGCTTCATCGATCGTTTCTCGCGTTATTATACGCCAGCGGTGCTGGCCGTCGGCGCGCTGGTGGCGCTGCTGCCGCCGCTGCTTGCCGGCAGCGACTGGAACGAGTGGATATACAAGGGCCTGGCGATCCTGCTGATCGGCTGCCCCTGCGCGCTGGTCATCTCGACGCCGGCGGCGATCGCCGCAGGTCTTGCGACCGGCGCGCGGCGTGGCCTGTTGATGAAGGGCGGTGCCGTGCTGGAAGGGTTTCGCGGCATTACGGCGGTCGCCTTCGACAAGACAGGCACGCTGACGGCCGGCAAACCAGTCGTCACCGACATCGCGGCCTATGGGCGCGACGAATGCACCGTGCTGGCATTGGCGGCAGCACTGGAGCAGGGCTCCAGCCATCCGTTGGCGATGGCGATCCTGGAGAGGGCCAAGACCGACAAGGCGCCGGTGCCGCCGGCGCTGGCGGCGAAGGCGATTTCCGGCAAGGGCGTCGAGGGCAGCGTCGGCGGCGTAGCTGTCTTCCTGGGCTCCGGTCACGCGGCGAGCGAACGCGCCGTGATGACCAAAGCGCAGCGCCTTGCCGTCGACAGGTTCAACGGCCAAGGCAAGACGTTGTCGGTGCTTGTTGCCGATGGCGTGGTGGCGGGGTTGATCGCCATGCGCGATGAGCCGAGACCGGATGCGGCGTCGGGTATTGCGGCACTGAAGGCCGAGGGCATCCGGGCGGTGATGCTGACTGGCGACAACCGCCGCACCGCCGAAGCCATCGCCGCTTCGCTCGGCATCGAGGCGCGGGCGGAGCTGCTGCCGCAGGACAAGCAGCGCATCGTCGGCGAGTTGCAGCGCGAAGGGCTCAAGGTGGCCAAGGTCGGCGACGGCATCAACGACGCGCCGGCGCTCGCCGCCGCCAACATCGGCATCGCCATGGGTGGCGGCACCGATGTGGCGCTAGAAACCGCCGACGCGGCGATCCTGCATGGCCGGGTCATGGACGTCGTGCGCATGGTAAAACTGTCGCGGGCGGTGATGGCCAATATCGGCCAGAACATCGGGGTGGCACTGGGCCTGAAGGCGGTGTTCCTGGTCACCACCATCGCCGGCATCACCGGCCTGTGGCCGGCGATCCTGGCCGATACCGGCGCCACCGTGCTGGTCACCGCCAACGCCATGCGCCTGCTGCGCTGGCGCGGGTGAGGTCGACAGTCTTACCGGAGGATCGCGGTGACGCCGGTGTTGATGTCGCCGTTGAGCAGCGTGCATTGGCGAACACGCACATCGGGCACATCACTGATCGCATTGTGCGATCCGACCACTAAGAGTGCACCACCAGCGGCACGAGGCCCTCGTGCCGCTCATCGAGATAGCAGACCATGTGGTCGCCGATGCGCTGAAACGTAAGGTCGACCTTCGCCTCACCGACCGCTAAGTGTCGGATCACGATGTTGTCGATGCCTATCGGCAACCGGGGCTGCTGGACATTGATCTCGTGTTTCCAACCGTCGACTCGAATCCCCAGGCAGGCCTGCAGCAACATAAAGGCGGATCCGGCCGACCATGCCTGTGGCAGACAGGCTACGGGATAGGCTATCGGCGCGTCGCCGATCGCGCGGGTAAAGCCGCAGAATAGTTCCGGCAGCCGCATGTTGAAACGGACCGCCGCCTCAAACATACTGCTCATCAGCTTTACAACGCTTGTCCGCTCCTGGTAGCGGGCGAGCCCAGCGGCGCAGATCGCCGTGTCATGTGGCCAGATCGAACCGTTGTGATAAGACATCGGGTTGAATGGAAGCTCGTCGTCGGCCAGGGTGCGAACGCCCCAACCGCTGTGGAGGTGAGCTGACAGCAGCTGCGCGGCAATCGACTGCGCCCGTTCCGCTGACGGCAGTCCGACATAAAGCAGGTGACCCGCGTTGGAGGCACGCACGGCGCATTGCTTGCCTTCTCCGTCTATTGCCAAGGCGTAGAAGTTGCTCTCCGGCATCCAAAACCGCGTCTCCACCGCGCTGCGGATCCTTTCTGCCATGGCGCTCCAGCGTGCGGCCTTGGCGTCGTCGCCGCGCTTTGCCGCCAGTGCAGCCATGCCTTGGTAGGCCGCAAAGACATAGCCTTGCACCTCTACCAATGCGATTGGTCCCTTGGGTATCGTGCCATCGGCATGGAAGATCGCGTCGGCGCTGTCCTTCCAGCCTTGGTTGAAAAGCCCCGTATCCGCCCCCCTGTTGTAGGTCACGAAGCCCTCTCCGTTGCGAGCTCCGACCTCCTCCATCCACGCGATCGCCGCACACAGGGAATCCCACATGCGATCGACGAATTCGTGATCGCCCGTGCGATCGGCGTAGGAGCAAGCCAGGTAGACATAGAGCGGAGTGGTGTCGACGCCACCATAGTAGCGGCCGAACGGCAGTTCGCGCAGTACAGCCATTTCCCCCTTGCGCGTTTCATGCATGATCTTGCCGGGCTCGGCATCGTCAAATATCGACGTTTCTGTCGACTGATAGCGGGCAAGGAACGCCAGGACGCCGCGAGCGAGCTCAGGGTTCAGCCACAACATCTGCAAGGCGGAAATGACGCCGTCGCGGCCAAAGGCGGTCGAGAACCAGGGAATCCCCGCGTACGGATATGGCCCAGTTTCCAGATCAGTGGTCAGCAACGCGATGTCGGCGCGCGTGCGCGTGAGCCAGTCATTAAACACGCGGCCGGAACTGAATACGGTGGCGCCCTGTCGACGCTTTGAGCGCATGGCAAACCGCGCCCGTGCCGCGGCCGCTCGGAAACGATCACTGGATGGGGCTTCTTCGCTGTGACCGACCTCCAGATACAGCTCTCTTCTGTCGCGCCTTGCCACCAGAATGCGGAACTCGGCGTGATTGGGATGCACTTGATCGGGCCTCATCGAAAACGCGATGACAGATTGGCGCGATACATTGTCGAGGCCTTCGTATCGGAACGTGACGCTGTTCTCGCCGACCAACGCATCATGCGCACGACCACGGCGGCTTCGGGTAGTGCCGCGCACCTCGAACATGTCACGGAAATCGGCGTCAAAGTCGAAACGGACCGGCAGCAGCACCTCGCGCCTGGCGTAGTTCGAGAACGTGATCCGCTCGAACATGCGGTCCTGCCAGATGAACCGGGTCCGATTGATGTGCACGACGCCTGGCAGCGTTTCGCTGCCGTTTGGCCCGATGGTGGCCAGATTGGTGAGATTGGCGTTGAATAGAATGTTGTCCTGCGACAGCGAGGCGCCGAGCAGCGAGGGCATACGGCCGCCAATGAACAGACGGAAGCGCGACAGCACACGCGTATCGTCGCGGAAAAGCCCGTCGCCAGTGCCGCGAATGTCACCATAGCTGTCGGTGACAATGAAGCAGTCCTCATGCTTCAGAGCAAATTGCCTGTGCGGCTCGCGCGGCGCCGATTCGTCCAGTGCCGGGAGAGCCACAGCTGGATCGAGCTTTCGGTCTTCGACTTCAATGGTCATGTCAGCCCTCCTGTTCAGAAGAGACTTGGGCGGCAGAGGCGCGCACATGCTCCCACTCGCTTGCGCCGAACCTCCCTCATCAATAATATTCGCATCAGTCCCGTACTCGGGCGTGCGGTCGCGGATAGCGTGGTTCGAATTCTTGGCGAATGATTGGCAACTTTCGCTCTTTCGGCCCGATCAAACGCGGCTCGAACCATCGGTTCTAGGCGGCCGGCTCGGCCACGACCATCGCAGCCGCAGCGCAGACATTTTGGGGGCCAGGTGCAAGTCGCCTGGTGCCCGCGAGCAAGCGGTAGACCGCCATGTAGTCGCAGCACATGCGTCCAACCGTGAACCGCTTTTCGAAAATTTCCCGCACCCGTGCACGATCGAGATCGCCTATCCGCCGGACGGCCTCAACAGCTTCGCCAACATCTTCCACGATCAGTCCGGACACTCCATCGTCGATGACCTCTGGAACGGCGCCGCGGTTGAAGGCTATCACCGGGGTGCCGCAGGCCATTGCCTCGATGGTGACAAGGCCGAACGGTTCGGGCCAGTCGATCGGAAACAGCAGCGCTGTCGCTCCGCCCAGAAATTCTGCCTTCTGCCGTTCATCGATCTCGCCAACGAACTCGACGTTGGAATGTCGAAGCACCTTGGGTTCGACCTTCTCACTCCAAAATGATTGGTCCACCGCGTCGATTTTGGCTGCGATCTTCAGCGGCATCCCGGCGCGCGCTGCGATTTCTATCGCGGCTTCCGGCCCCTTTTCCGGTGAGATTCGGCCAAGGAAGGCCAGATAACCCGAGGCTTTCGGCCGGAAGGGGAGAATGTCAGGCGGCAGGCCGTGATAAACTGTTCCGAGCCAATCGACCGGTGGCATGGGCCGGCGCTGGTCATTGGAAATCGAGACCAGTGGAAGGTCGTCGAACATCGCGTAAAGTTGCGCCAGGTCCGGAAGGTCGAGCCGGCCATGTAGGGTGGTAACGGTTCGCCGCGCGAACTCACGGATCATTGGAAAGTGGAGAACATCGACGTGAAAATGCAGCACATCGAATTCATTCGCCCGTCTGCGAACCTTTTCAAGCATCATGACGTGATACGGAACATGGTTCTGGGCGCTAGGGTTCAGCCGAAGTGCAGCATTGCAACACGCGACCAGTTCGGCCGAAGTGCTTGAATCGCCGCTGGCGAACAACGTCACTTCGTGGCCCTGTCGAACCAGCTCTTCCGTCAAATAGGAAACGATACGCTCAGTCCCTCCATAAAGCCTCGGTGGTACCGACTCGATCAGAGGTGCGATCTGGGCTATCTTCATCTGCGGAATACCTGAAAGCGGAAGTCAGCCTTCAAACCAACCGGCGATGGCACGACCATCCTTCACCTATTCACATCACCGCCAACTTTCGGATTGCTGATTTGTTCCGGGGAACAATTGCTTCGTCGCGACGCCGCCCCGAACAACGACAAGGGACGCCCATCTCGGCGCGAGCCGCCGTCGAAACGGCGGATGCGGCGATCCTGCATGGCCAGGGCATGGACCTCGTGCGCATAGCAAAACTGTCGCGTGCGATGATGGCCGATATCGGACAGAATATCACCCTGGCGCTGGGGCTGAAGGCGGTGTTCCTGGTCATCGCCGGCGGCCTGTGGGCGGCGATCTGGCGCGGATCAGGGCTTTGTTCGAGCTCTACTCCGCTGGGGCCGTCAGCGGCGGCGTGGCTTTGCTGCGTCCTTCCCAGACATAAGAGGCGAGCGCCACCGCGACGGCGAACAGCATGGCGACGGCGCCGAGCAGCGGCAGGCTGCGATAGCCAAATCCGGCATTGAGCGTGGCGGCGCCCAGCGACGCGGCAAGCGCGATGCCGACATTGAAGCCGGACGGAATGAGCGACGAAGCGAGGTTCGAGGCGTCCGCCGTCCAGGCCAGGATGCGGGTCTGGATCGGTGTGCCGATGGCGAAGTTGAGGCCGCCCCAGACGACGATCGCGATGACCATCGGGAGGGGATAGGGGCTGACGACATAGATGACGGCTAGCGTCGCCGCCTGCAGGGCTAGCATCGAGATCAACGACGGCATCAGCTTCCAGTCGGATAGCTTGCCGCCGAGGAAAACGCCTAGCGTGGCGCCGACGCCATTGAGCAGCAGCACCCACGGCACCCAGCCCTCGTCGAGCCCGGTGACCTCCAGCAGTGTCGGAGTGATGTAGGTGAACAGGCCGAACTGGCCGATCATCAGCATCAACATCAGGATCAGCGAGGTCCAGACCTGCTGGCGGGCCAGCACGCGAACCTCGCGGGCAAAGCCGGCGGGCCTCGCCGACGATCCGGTGGTGCGCGGCAGCAGCGCTGCCATGGCAAGCGTTGCCGCCACGCCCAGCGCGCACATCACCCAGAAGGTGGCGCGCCAGCCCCAGATGTTGCCTATCGCGGTGCCGGCGGGCACGCCGATGACGTTGGAGACAGTAAGGCCGGACAGGATGACGGCAACCGCCATGCCGCGTTGATCCTCGCGCACAAGACCGACGGCGACGACCATGGCGACGCCGAAATAGGCGCCGTGCGCGACCGCGACGGCAATGCGCAACAGCAGCATCGAGGTGAAGTCGGGCGCCAGCGCGCAGGCGGCCTGGCCGATGGTGAAGGCGACTGCGAGGCCAAGCAGCAAGTTCTTGCGCGATAGCGACTTGGTGGCGAGCGCCAGCAGCGGGCCGCCGACGGCGATGCCACAGGCATAGCCGGAGACGAGATAACCGGCGGAGGGAACCGAAACGCCGAGCCCTTGCGCCACTTGCGGCAGCACTCCGGCAATCACGAATTCAGTGGTGCCGAAGGCAAAGGCGGCGATGAACAGGGCGATGAGCGGAAGCGACATGGCCGGAATTGGATCCTCGATTGCAGGCGTCAAACCACGGACGGGCGTCGCGGACAATTCAGAAATTGTTGGCGCCGGTTTAGGTTTTGTTGATCGAGACCCAACGCAACCTGCTGGCGTGACAGCCGGTGAGGGCGCGCCGGGTCGGTCGCGCGAACGCCGCTATGCTACGGTCTAGCGCCCGTAGGGAATTCTCAGCCAGGCGCGTTCATGGGCATAGTAGAGCAGGGATTTGGTGGCGACCTCGGTCAGGCCGATTGTCGCGGCGAGCTTGACGCTTCCTGTCACGACCAGCGAAATGATCATCGTGTCGATGGTGCCGGTCGCGCGCCAGGAGAGCGCCTTGGCAAAACTGCGTGAATGGGTATCCATCGATTTCCTCCGAAAGGCTGGGCTAATGAACCCTTATCCCGACTGGAGGAAACAGAGCAAAGGTATTTTGCCGCAGAAGCGCGTACGGCACCTGATGGTGTCGTGGATCAGCTCGCCTTCAGCCGCGACCCGGTGAGCAGGCCGCGCTCTTCGAGCACCGGATAGGCCATCGAGGCCAGCAGCGAGTTGATCTGCTTCAGGTCGCGGATGGTGTCGAGATGGATCGAACTGGTCTCGACGCTTTTGGCGGTGCCGTCGCGCAGCCGTACGAAATGACTGGCGCTGGTTTCCTTCTCGCGATCGCGCAGCCGGTCCTTTTCCAGCACCAGCTGGCGGGCTGTCTCGGGGTCGCGCGAAACCAGGACGTTGAAGGCTAGCCGTGCATTGGCGAGCACCGAGCTGTGGAAGGCGAACAACTCGCTCCAGCCTTCGTCGGTGAATTCCAGTCCGCGCTCGAACTTCTTCTTCACATGCACCAGCATGTTGCGCACGATGATATCGCCGACCTGCTCCAGCTTGACGCAGGCGCCGATCAGCTCCTGGCACCGCAAGGCCTCGTCCTCGGTCAACGAATTCCTGGTAAGCTTGGCCAGATAGAGCTTGATCGCGGCGTGCTTTCTGTCGACGCGGTCGTCGAGTGCAGCCAGCGCCTTGATCTTGTCGGCGTCGGTACTTTCATAAAGTTCGATGATGCGCTTCAACATGATCTCGACTGTCTCGCAGACCCGCACCACTTCGCGCGTGGCATTGGCCAGCGCCTGGCTTGGCACGTCGAGCGCGCTCTCGTTAAGCGCGGATAGCTCGACGACATCGAGCGAGGCGGCCGGTACGGGCTTGATGCCAAGCGCTACGATCTTTTCGGAAGCGCGATAGACGAAGCCGGCCAGCGGCAGCCCGGCGAGCAGGATCAGCACATTGAACAGGATGTGGGCGTTGACGATCTGGTCCGCGGCCGTCGAACCGAGAAAGGCGAAGTGCGGCCTGAAGATCATGACCAGGATCAGCATGACCAGCGAGCCAAGCCCGCGCATCAGGAGATTGCCGACCGGCACGACGCGCACTTCGGGGCTCGACGAGCGGGTCAGCATCGGCGCGATGATCGAGGAGCCGAGATTGACGCCGAGGATGAGGACGACGCCGAGTTCCGGCGTGATCAGGCCGCGGCCGGCGAGCGTCGCCATCAACAGAACCGCCGCGATGCTCGACTGGAACAGCCAGGTGATCAGCGCCGCCAACAGGTAGGCGGTGATGGAATCAGTCGAGAAGTAGTTGATGATGACCGGCAGGAGCTGGCTGTTGCGCAACGGCTCCGATGCCTGGCCGATCATTTCCAGCGACAGGATCAGAAGACCGATGCCGACCAGGATGCGGCCGGACTGGCGCCAATCGCGGCGCTCGGTAGCCATGAACATCACCGTGCCGGTGATCAGGCAGAGCGGCACCAGCAGGGTGAGATCGAAGGTCAGCAGCTTGACCACCAGCGCCGAGCCGATCTCGGCGCCGCGCACGGCAAGCTGGCCCGCGGCGCCCGAGACGATGCCGGAGCCGGCGAAGGAGCCGACCAGAAGCGTGACGGCGGTGGAGCTCTGCAACGCGATGGCGAGGCCGGTGCCGGCCAGCACCGCCATGACCGGATTGCGCATGGTGGCGCGCAGACGATGGCGCAGCACGTCGCCATAGGCGCGCTCGACGCCGGTCTTGACCATGCGGGTGGCAAACAGCATCAGCGCCACGGCGCCGGCCAGATGCAGAAGAACGACGGAGCCGCTCATCTTGCCGCACGCATGCGAACAGGGCGCGCGACGCGGCCAGCGTGGCGGGCGGGATGAAAAGCGGGGTTACGAATCATGTTCATGGCAGTCGCCGATAATACTCGAATATTTTAGCCGGATAATAAAATATTGTCGATTTTAATGGCCGTTGCCGCGCGACAGGCCGCGACAGGCGGTGTCGGAAAATGGATTGAGGCGCAAATGGTTGCATTGCCAAGCCGCTGTGGGGCGGCGGATCGGCCAGGTTTGCCGCGCGTTTGGGCTCTTAATTTTGCGATGACGTCCAACTCTCTCGGATAAATAGATGAATTCATTACACAATTGTAATGCAGGCGTTCAGTTTCGGTTCATCGATGTCCCGCCATTCCTCTGATGTCGAAAACCAAGGAGACTTCTCATGAAACGCATTATCCTTTCGGCCCTCGCTTTCTCGATGCTGGCCGCCACGCCATTCACCGGCCAGGCCGCGTCGCTGAATGCGCCGGTCGCGCCGCAGTCGAACTACAGCCAAGTCGACTGGCAGAAGCCCGGCAAGCATGTCGACGTGCGTAAGCGCGTCGTGGTGAAGAAGAAGGTCGTCGTGAAGCGCAGCCATTGGCGCAATGGCCAGAAATATTCCAGCTGGAAGCGTCACCAACCGATCCGCGATTATGGCCGGTACGGCCTGCATCGTCCCGGTCGCGGTCAGGAATGGATCCGCGTCGGCAACGACTACGTGCTGGTCGGCATCCTCTCCGGCGTCGTCTTCGGCGCGCTTGCCGCGCAGTAACCGGCAGCTTACCGGGCAGCGAAAGGGGGCGGCCAGCAACGGCCGCCTTTCTTTTTGCCCTGTGGAAACCGGGTACGGCCCGCATTAGGGGTCGTCGGATTTCGCGGGCATGATTATATGGTGGGGAAACGAGTTCCCCGATGCGCTTTCCACCCGCTTTCCTCGACGAGATACGCGACCGCGTGCCGATTTCCCAGCTTATCGGCCAGCGGGTCGCGTGGGACAGGAAGAAGACCAACGCGCCGCGCGGCGACTATTGGGCCTGCTGCCCGTTCCATGGCGAGAAAAGCCCGTCCTTCCACTGCGAGGACAAGAAGGGCCGCTACCATTGTTTCGGCTGCTCGGTGTCGGGCGATCATTTCAAGTTCCTCACCGAACTCGACGGGATGAGCTTTCCCGAAGCGGTCGAAAAGATCGCCGACATGGCCGGTGTGCCGATGCCGGTTCGCGATGCGCAGGAGGAGCGGCGCGAAAAGGAGCGCGCCAGCCTGACCGATGTCATGGAGATGGCGACCACCTTCTTCCAGGAGCGGCTGCAGGGGCCGGAAGGCGCAAAAGCCCGTGCCTATCTGCGCGATCGCGGCCTGACACCGGCGACACAGCAATCGTTCCGGCTCGGTTTCGCACCCGACAGCCGCAATGCGCTGAAGGAGCATCTCGCCGCCAAGGGCATTCCCAAGGCCGATATCGAGGCCTGCGGATTGGTGCGCCACGGCGACGACATCCCGGTTTCCTATGACTGGTTCCGCGACCGCATCATGTTCCCGATCCCGGATTCGCGCGGCAAGATCATCGCTTTCGGCGGGCGCGCGCTGCAGCCGGATGCGCTGGCCAAATACATGAACTCGCCCGATACCGAGCTCTTCCACAAGGGCAACGTGCTCTATAATTTCGCCCGCGCCCGCAAGGCGCTCGCCAAGGGCGGCACGGTGATCGCAGTCGAAGGCTATATGGACGTGATCGCACTGGCGCAGGCCGGCTTCGAGAATGTCGTGGCGCCGCTCGGCACCGCGCTCACCGAAAATCAGCTTGAGCTGCTTTGGCGCATGGCGCCGGAGCCGATGCTGTGTTTCGACGGCGACAAGGCCGGGCTCAAGGCAGCTTGGCGAGCCGCCGACATGGCGCTGCCATCGGTGCAGGCCGGGCGCTCGGCGCGCTTCGCGCTGCTGCCGGAAGGCAAGGATCCCGACGATTTGGTCAGGGCCGACGGACCGGATGCGTTCCGCATAGTGCTGGCCGAGGCGCGACCGCTGGTCGATCTGTTGTGGATGCGTGAGACGGCGGGCGGCGTCTTCGACACGCCGGAGCGGCGGGCCGAACTCGAGAAGACGCTGCGCGAGCTGACCAGCCGCATCCGCGACGAAAGTCTGCGCTACCATTATCAGCAGGAGATGCGCGAACGCGTGCTGAGCTTTTTCGGCTCCCAGCGCAGCACTAGGCAAGGGCGCCAGGATGGACGACCGGGCCAGGGCAAGGCCGCCGCGCCCGGCGGTCAGTTCGCCAAGAGCGGTGGCGGCCGCATCGCCATCACCGAAAGCCTTGGCCAGTCGGCACTGGTCAAGCGCGGCAGCGAGGGGATGTCGGTGCGCGAGGCGACGATCATCGTCGCATTGGTCAACCATCCGGCGCTGATCGACGAGAATTTCGCCCATATCGAGTTTCTCGATCTTGGCAACTCGGACCTGAGGCGGCTGCATGGCGCGATCCTCGATGCAATGGCGCATGATATGGCGAATGACCGTCAGGCCGTTATAGCGACGATCGAACGCGCCGGCTGCGCCGAGATCTGGGAGCGTGCCGTCGGCCTGATCCGGCGAATGCGGCAATGGCCGGCATTGGAGACCGCCGCCCTTGACGATGCCCGCGACGCTTTCAGCCAGGCACTGCACTTGCAGCGCAGCGCGCGCACCTTACATAAGGAGCTGAAACAGGCGGAAGCGGCGCTCGCTACTGATCCCACAGACGAAAATTACCGGCACCTGATCGAAATTCAGGCGCAATTTCAGGATGTACAGGCAACGGAAGCGCTGATCGAAGGATTCGGTGTGTCCTCGGGCAGGGCCGGGCGGGCTTAAGGCATGATCCCGAAAAGCGGGAACCGGTTTTCGGAGAAGATCATGCTTCCACCAAGAATGACAAGGCCTTTCCGATCCAAGGAGCGGAACGGGCCTCGCAAGAGAATGACAGTGAGGCGTTGCGCGTCCAAATGGTGCGCGGCGGGCTAAGTCGGGTAATTGATTCGCTTTATTAAGGCGAATCATGCGAGAGGCGCTTGACCTTCTGGCAGAATGACGGAATCAGGACGATTCGAAACGTTAACCCAAACCCGCGTCGACGGGAAATAAGCGATGTGAGGGTACTGGTCACTGGACAGGCAGCCTGCCTGCCACAGATACCAGGGTTAATCTGGACTTAATGCGTGTCGCCCAAAAGGAAACCGGTTTTGGGGACAACGACATGCACCAAACGACGAGTTGATGCAGTTACTGGCCCGGTGAAGCGCGTTCATAAGCGAGCGCATCCGATTTGACTGGTCCGACAGCTTACGCGGCTTTGATGTTCGGCCGCTAGGAGAAGAAAAAGACTATGGCGACAAAGGAAAAGGAAGAGGTCGAAACCGAACGCGAAGGCGCCACCGATGGCCCTCTGCTCGACCTTTCCGATGATGCTGTCAAGAAGATGATCAAGGCCGCCAAGAAGCGCGGCTATGTCACCATGGACGAGCTGAATTCGGTGCTGCCCTCCGAGGAAGTAACCTCCGAGCAGATCGAGGACACGATGGCGATGCTGTCCGACATGGGCATCAACGTGGTCGAGGACGACGAGCAGGGTGAGGAGCCCGAGGCCGCCGACACCGCGGCCGATGCCGAGGAAGACGCCAACGAGCTGGCCGAGCAGACCGGCACGGCCGTTGCCGCCACCACGACGAAGAAAGAACCGACCGACCGCACTGACGATCCGGTGCGCATGTATCTGCGCGAGATGGGCTCGGTCGAGTTGCTGTCGCGCGAGGGCGAAATCGCCATCGCCAAGCGCATCGAGGCCGGCCGCGAGACGATGATCGCGGGCCTGTGCGAAAGCCCGCTGACCTTCCAGGCCATCATCATCTGGCGCGACGAGCTCAACGAATCCAAGATCCTGTTGCGCGAGATCATCGATCTCGAAGCCACCTATGCCGGACCCGAAGCCAAGCAGGCGCCGGTGGTCGAGCGCATCGAGGAAGCCAAGGTCGAGGACAAGCCGCGCCGTTCGCGCGACGAGGAAGACGACGTCACCAATGTCGCCGCCGATACGCGCGGGCTGGTCGATGACGACGAGGAAGACGAGGACGAAGCGAGCCTTTCGCTGGCGGCCATGGAAGCGGAACTGCGCCCGCAGGTGATGGAGACGCTCGACGTCATCGCCGACACCTATAAGAAGCTGCGCAAGCTGCAGGACCAGCAGGTCGAGAACCGTCTGGCCGCCGCCGGCACGCTGTCGCCCAGCCAGGACCGCCGGCTGAAAGAGCTGAAGGACCAGCTGATCAAGGCGGTGAAGTCGCTGTCGCTCAACACGGCGCGCATCGAGGCGTTGGTCGAGCAGCTCTACGACATCAACAAGCGCCTGGTGCAGAACGAAGGCAAGCTGCTCAGGCTCGCCGAAAGCTACGGCGTGCGCCGCGAGGAGTTCCTGAAGGAATATCAGGGTTCCGAGCTCGACCCGAACTGGACGCGCGCGATCGGCAACCTGACCTCGCGCGGCTGGAAGGAATTCACCAAGAACGAGAAGGACGCGATCAGGGACCTGCGCGCCGAGATCCAGAACCTCGCCACCGAAACGGCGATCTCGATCCTGGAATTCCGCAAGATCGTCAACCAGGTGCAGAAGGGCGAGCGCGAAGCCGCGATCGCCAAGAAGGAAATGGTCGAGGCCAATCTGCGCCTCGTCATCTCCATCGCCAAGAAATACACCAATCGCGGCCTGCAGTTCCTCGACCTGATCCAGGAAGGCAATATCGGCCTGATGAAGGCGGTCGACAAATTCGAATACCGCCGCGGCTACAAGTTCTCGACCTACGCGACATGGTGGATCAGGCAGGCGATCACCCGTTCGATCGCCGATCAGGCACGCACCATCCGCATCCCGGTGCACATGATCGAGACGATCAACAAGATCGTGCGCACCTCGCGTCAGATGCTGCACGAAATCGGTCGCGAGCCGACGCCGGAAGAACTGGCCGAAAAGCTCGCCATGCCGCTCGAAAAAGTGCGCAAGGTGCTGAAGATCGCCAAGGAGCCGATCTCGCTCGAAACGCCGGTCGGCGACGAGGAGGATTCGCATCTGGGCGATTTCATCGAGGACAAGATGGCGATCCTGCCGATCGACGCCGCGATCCAGGCCAATCTGCGCGAAACCACCACGCGCGTGCTGGCCTCGCTGACGCCGCGCGAGGAACGTGTGCTCCGCATGCGCTTCGGCATCGGCATGAACACCGACCATACGCTGGAAGAAGTCGGCCAGCAGTTCTCGGTCACGCGCGAGCGCATCCGCCAGATCGAGGCCAAGGCACTACGCAAGCTCAAGCACCCGAGCCGCAGCCGCAAGCTGCGCAGCTTCCTGGACAGCTAAGACCTGCCGAGATCAAAGAGTTCAAGGGCGCCACTGGCGCCCTTTTTCGTACAGGGCGCGTGCTACCGACAACAGGGGCGCGTGCTCTTGCGGCTCGCACCCTTCGGGAGGATAATTCGGTGTCGGATGCATTTTTTGGGCGACAACCCGGATGCCCGCCCCGGCGAAGCCGCCGTGCTCCGTGGCCCCGGAGGGAGGTGTGCCATGACAAGTTACATCGTGCTGATGAACTGGACCGAGCAGGGCGCCAGAAACGTTCGCGATTCGCCGAAGCGGCTCGACGCCGCCAGGAAGCAGCTGGGAGACATGGGTGGATCGTTCAAGGCGTTCTACCTGACCATGGGCGAATACGACATGGTGGCGGTGGTCGAAGCCCCTGACGATGCGGTCCTGGCGCGTTTCTCGTTGATGCTGGCGGCGGCCGGCAATGTCAGGACGCGGACGCTGAAGGCCTTTCCCGAATTAGCCTACCGCGAGATCATCACCTCGCTCGGATAGGCTCTGTGGTGAAAGGGCCGGAACCGGCTGGTCCGAGGGTAGTCTCGTTCGCACGCAACTGATCGAGCGACGTCTTGACGGCGCCCGATCGTTTGTGGTCCTTCAGGTTGCGTTACCAAACAAATGCCGAGACTATGCTGACCGTCTGGTACAACACGCGCTGCCCGGTTTGCGATGCCGGCATCAGCAGGCAGAAGCGGCGGCTGATCGAAGCGGTCAAGGCCGGACGGATCGAATTCCGCGACATCAATTTTGAACCGGCAGCGCTTGCCGCATACGGCGCGTCCCTCGAGGATATCCGCCGCCGGCTGCACGCCACCGACGCTGGTGGCCAACTGCTGGTCGGGGCCGATGTGGCGATCGCCGTGTGGAAGGTCACGCCGGGCGAGGGCTGGCTGGCGACTTTGTTCGGCAATCCCCTCGTTTTGCCGCTGACACGCTTTGCATATGATCGGTTCGCCGACCTGCTCTATGCCTGGAACCGGCGCAAGGGTCGCTGGTAATCCTTGCTTCGCGGGCAGCATTGCGTTCGCAAAGACCACCGGCGGGGCAGCCAACAATTTCGCGCGTCACCTCGTCGAGCACTCAACACCCTGTTGTGTTTTGTTCCATCGACATCAAATCGCTGGCAACGCAGTCAGATACATCGTAAGATATATCTTGACTCGCCCACAGCATGCGCCTAATTAAGATATATCGTATGATACAACTCATGGAGCAATCAATGCACAAGCACAATCATTTCGGCGAGCGCATGTTCATGCACATGGCCGGCAAATTCGGCGGACGTGGCGGAGGGTTCGGCCCGTTCGGGCACGGTGGTCGTGGCGGTGGACGCGGCGGGCCGGGCGACATATTCCGTGCCGGACGAATGCTGGCCGACGGCGACCTCAAACTGATCACGCTGTCGCTGCTGGCCGAGGCGCCGCGTCACGGCTACGACATTATCAAGGCGCTGGAGGAACGCACCAGCGGCATCTACAGCCCGAGCCCGGGTGTGGTCTACCCGACCCTGACCTTCCTGGAAGAGGCCGGCTACGCCGTCTCCGCCGCCGACGGCAACAAGAAGGTGTTCTCGATCACCGAGGCGGGCCAGGCGCATCTTGCCGACAACCGCGAGATGATCGACAGCGTGCTCGACCATCTCGAGCGTTTCGGCCGCAAGATGGCCAAGGCGCGCGACTGGTTCGGCTGGAACGACGAGAGCGAAGAGGCTGGCCGTCGTGGCGGTCGTGGTGGCCGTTCGGAAGCACGCGACGAGTTCCGTGCCGTGCGCCACCGGCTGCGCGCGGCTCTCGGCGACTTCGTCGATGCCCCGGCCGACAAGCAGGCCGAGGCGATCGCCATCCTCGAAGCTGCAGCCGAGGCACTGGAAGCGCTGTCGCACAAGTAAGGTCTCCCGGCACGGCCGGACGCAGCCCTTGCCCGCTGGGCCAAGGACCGATAGTGAAATTCATCCCGCGCCACGCTACATGTGTGGGATGAATGCTGTTGGAGGAAGCCCGATGTCTTTTCTGAAGCGTCTTTTCGGCGGTGGTGGCGGCAATGAAGCGGCGGAGCCAAAAAACGCGGCACCAGCCAAGCAGGTCGAGCACAAGGGTTTTCTGATCAGCGCCACGCCCTACAAGGCGGACGGCCAGTACCAGACCTGCGGCGTCGTCTCCAAGGAGGTCGACGGTGTGATGAAGGAACACAAATTCATCCGCGCCGACCGCTTCGCCGGGCTCGACGATGCCGTCGACATCTCGATCAAGAAGGGCATTCAATTGGTCGACGAGCAGGGCGAGCGGATTTTCGGATAGGGCCGGGATTGGTCGTGGCGACAAACGTCGGCCCTCCGCAGGAAGCGGTAATTCGCCAGCAGTTTCTCAAATGACGGCAGTAGGCGGCAAGCAGAGAGTCTCGACAATTGAGCGTAGCATTCGCCAAGGAGGAAAGTGCTGAGGCAGCATCGGAAACGATCCTGCCGGCTCGGCCTGTCTCCGATCGGATCAACCTCGTTACGGAGGCGGGCCTCAAGATGCTGCAGGATGAATTGGCTGGCGCTCAGCAGGCTCTCGAGGCCGCCAGCATGCTGGAGGATGTCACTGAGAGGCGACGGCAGTCGGCGGTTCCGGTTCGAGATATGCGCTATTATGCCGAGCGCGTCCGTACAGCTCAACTTATGTCGGTGCCCACGTCCAATGAGGTGATCGCCTTCGGGCACACGGTCACTTTCAAGCGTGATGATGGCCGCATCCAGACCTTCCGCATCGTCGGCGAGGATGAGGCAAACCCGTCTCAAGCTTCGATTTCGCATGGTTCTCCGGTTGGCATCGCGCTGACCGGCAAAACCGTTGGCGACTTTGTCCAACTGGGGCCGCGCGAACTTGAGATCCTGTCCATTTCCTAGTTGGGCATCGGGTATGGCGCACGACCAGTGCGAGTGCCTGGAACCAATGACGGGTGAGACTGTTCAATTGTAACTTCGACAAAACGCTGACGAGCCCAGCCGTTGGGCAAGCGGCCACCTTGAGGAGTTCCTATCATGATTTCGTCCAGAATTCGTTCACTCGCGGTTGCCGTCATCGCGGCAGGGGCAGTCAGCGTTTCCGGCGCCGCGCATGCCGACAGCGGCACGATCCGCTTTGCCGTCTACAAGGCGGCCTTCTTCGTGGGTGGATCCGGAGGCGAGGGCACGCTGACCTTCCATGGTCGTCGCTACCCCATCTCGGTCGCCGGCGTCTCGGGCGGCCTCGCCTTCGGGGTCTCCAAGACGTATTTCCAAGGCACCGTGCGCCATATCAGGCGCGCCCGGGATGTGACAGGCGTATACGGGGCGGCGGGCGGTGGCGGCACGCTCGGCAAAGGGGCTCAGGTGATCGTCATGACCAATGACAAGGGCGCCCAGCTCGAACTGTCTGGCAAGCAGGTAGGCCTGCAGGTCAACGCCGATCTCAGCGGTATGTCCATCACGGTGAAGTAAGAGGTTCGTCAGTCCTTAAAATGGACCTTGCTGCGGCGGCGCCGCGTGCCTTCCGGCTCAGACGCCTGCAATCGCACCGGACAGGCCAGGCTCATGGCGCGCCTGGCCTGTCCGGTCGGAACTCGATCCGGCCGAAGACTAAGCCGCCTGCAACTGCCTGCGCGGCAGCGGCGGGAAGGCGATGGCGATGCCGACTGCACCAAGCCCGACGAGGGCCGAGCCGACGAACAGCCAGGAATAGTTGGCGTAGGCATCGAACACCATGCCGCCGGCCAGAGGTCCGAGCGCCATGCCGAGGCTGGACAGCATGGTGGCGGCGCCGAACACGGTGCCGAGGATGTGCTGGCCGAAATATTCGCGCGCCAGCACCGCGTAGAGCGGCATGACGCCGCCATAGGTGGCGCCGAAGATGACGGCCAGCATATAGAACTGCTCGAGCCGGCTGATCGAGAGATAGGCGGCGATGACGATCGCCTGGATCGCGAGGCCCGCGATCAGCACCGGCTTGACGCCCAGGCGATCGGCAAGCACGCCGTAGAAAAGCCGCCCGCCGAGGCCGGCAAGGCCCTCGACACTGTAGATCGAAACGGCCGCCATTGGGGCGACGCCGCATAGCATGGCATAGCTGACCATGTGGAAGATCGGCCCGGAATGCGCGGCGCAGCAGGCGAAGAAGGTCAGCCCCAGCACGATGAATTGCGGCGAGCGCAGCGCCTGGCCGACCGACAGGCCGGCACCATCGGCAGCCGGTGCGGAACCAGTGTCAGCGACGGCTGGCTTCGGCGGCTGACGAACCAGCAGCACGGCCGGCAACAGCAGCACCCAAGCCGTGATGCCGATGTCGAACATGGCAGTGCGCCAGTCATAGGCCGAGATCAGCCAGCGGGCGAAGGGCGAGATCGTCATCGGCGCCACGCCCATGCCGGCCGAGACCAGCGAGACCGCAAGGCTGCGGTTGGTGTCGAACCAGCCGGTGGTCAATGCGATCATCGGCGCAAAGAAGGCGCTGGCGGCGAGGCCGACCAGCACGCCATAGGTGATCTGGAAGGTGAGGAGCGAGCCGGCGCGGCTGGCCAGCACCAGCGCCAGCCCGAGCAGTACCGCCCCGATCGTCACGACGATGCGGGCCCCAAAACGGTCCGACAGGGCGCCCCAGGCGAAGCCGCCAAGGCCCATCACCAGGAAGTTGAGCGTCATGGCGCTCGAAATGCCGGCGCGCGACCAGTTGGTGTCGATCGCCATCGGCTCAAGGAAGATCGCCAGCGAAAACATTGTTCCGATGGCGACACAGGACATCAGCGCGCCAGCGGCGACGATGACCCAACGATAGGAAAGGCTCATTCAAATCTCCCATGCCAGAGGGCAGCGCTGCGCGCTGCTTGCATCCGAAGGACGCTGGCATCGAGGCCGATCCTACAATCCGGTTGCATTTTTTATCCAGTCTGAAAGGCGCTGTTTTCGGTGGTCCTTTTTGGACGCACGTCATTATCCTGAAACCGTTTCGCACTTTGGGTGACCTGCGTCAGATCGGCAGTTCCGACGTGTATTTGATCGTCTGGCTGGGAACGTCCGTCTTGACGTTCTGCACGCCCTTGATGCGGCTCAGATGCTCCGACTGGAAGCGGCGGTAGTCATCGATGCCGGCCGCCACCACGCGCACCATGGCATCGCAGTCGCCGAGCATCAGATAGCACTCCATCACCTGAGGCAGCTTGGCGACTTCGGTGGCGAAATGCTCGATCGTGTCCTCGTCCTGTGCCTTCAGCCAGATCCGGGTGAAGAAGGTCAGGCCCTTGCCGATGCTGGCCGGGTTGAGCACTGCGACATAGCGGTCGATGATACCGGCTTCCTCCAGCAGCTTCACGCGCCGCAGGCAAGGCGAGGGCGAAAGCCCGACCTCATTGGCCAGATCGTTGTTGGCCATGCGGCCGTCGCGTTGCAGTGCCCGCAGGATCCGTTTGTCGATCTCGTCAAGTTTCATGGTGTTTGATTCCATTTATACGGCGATTTGTGATACCAAATGCCAAAATTCCGTGAAACACAACAATCTTTGCAACCAAATTGCGGGCCGATATCGATATGTTTGCCGCGACATCAGTTGATTTCAAACGCAGGGAAGCGGCGGCCGCAAGGCCAGTCGATGGAGAGCCATGAGCATTACACAGGCAGTCGAGACGGCGGGCGATGGCTCCGGATCCGAATTCCGGCGCGGCGTGGCGTCATGCGCGCCGGTCCTGTTCGGCACCATCCCCTACGCGCTGCTGCTTGGCGCCCAGGCCGCGCAGAGAGGCTTGAGCGTTGTCGAACTGTCGGCAATGACGGGGCTGAATTTTGCCGGGGGTTCGGAATTCGCGGCGATCCAGTTGTGGACGTCGCCGCCGCACATCGTGCTCATCGTCGCCATCACCTTCCTCGTCAACAGCCGTCATTTGCTGATGGGGGCGGCGCTGGCGCCGTTCCTGCGCTCCCTGCCCAGGCGCAAGGTCTTTCCGGCGCTGTTCTTGATGTGCGACGAGAGTTGGGCACTCGGGCTCGCCGACGCCAGGCAGCGCAGGGCTGCCGGCATCACGCCGGCCTTCAGCCCGCGCTACTACATGGGCGCGGCATTGGCGATGTATCTCACCTGGGTGGCCTTCACCACGCTGGGTGCCTTGCTCGGCCCGATGCTCGGCGACGTCGGGACCTACGGTTTCGACATGGCGTTCCCGGCCGTCTTCCTGGTGCTGATGCGCGGCATGTGGACGGGCGTGGCGGCCGCGCGGCCCTGGCTGGTCAGCCTCGTTATCGCGGCGCTGTTCTATCTCTTCATCCCGGGCGCCTGGTATGTCGCCGCCGGTGCGGTGTCGGGGCTGGTCGCGGCCTGGCTGATGGCCGGTGATGTATGATCGACGCAACGACCGTGCTTACCATCGTGCTGATGGCCGGCGTTACCTACCTGACGCGGATCGGCGGCTATGTCTTGCTGCGCAACCGCACGCTCAGTGCGCGTGCCACGGCGGTGATGGAGGCAGCGCCCGGTTGCGTGCTGATCTCGGTGATCGCGCCTGCCTTCGTGTCGCGGAATCCGGCCGACCTTCTGGCGCTGGCGATCACTTTGATCGCGGCGACGCGGCTGTCCATGCTGCCGACCGTTCTGATCGGGGTCGCTTCGGCGGGGCTGTTGCGGCATCTGATTGGCTAGAACGAAAAAAGGCAGGCGCGGCGCGCCTGCCTTTTTCAATCCAGATGATCGGTGTGACTTACGCTGCCGCCGCGACATCCCGGGTGGCGGCCACCACGGCGTCGACCTTTGCGGTCGCCTTGGCGAGCGCCGATGCCACCGCGTCAGGCCCCATGCTGACGCCTTCGATGCGAATGACGTCGACATCGGTCATGCCGAGGAAGCCGAGCACGCCGCGCAGGTAGGGAATGGCGTGATCGAACTGCACGGCAGCACCTTCCGAATAGATGCCGCCGGAAGCCAGCACGATATAGACCTTCTTGCCGGTGACGAGGCCCTTGGGGCCGTTCTCGCCATAAGCAAAGCTCTTGCCGGAGCGGGCGATGTGATCAACCCAGGACTTCAGCGTCGAGGAGATGTTGAAATTGATGAAGCCGGTGGCGAGGATCACCGTATCCGCTGCGAACAGCTCGTCCAGCACGACATCGGAGACGCCGACCACCTCGGCCTGACGCTCACTGCGGGCTTCGGCTGGCGTATAGATGCCGCTGGCGTAGTCGGCGTCGATATGGGGGAGCGGATTGGCCACGAGGTCGCGCACGACAAGCGTGTTCGACGGATCGGCGGCGACGAGCTTTTCAGCGAATTCGGTAGCGATGCGAGTCGAATGCGAGGCGGCGCCGCGCGGGCTCGAAGTGACGAGAAGAATGGACATTTTGGGCTCTCCAGCGGTTGGAATGATTTGTCCCGCCAGATATGGGGCTATCGACCCATTCGATAAACTGGTATATTTTCTATACGATCCATCCATAAGTTAGATATAGAGAATGCAGCCCAACCCAACCCTCGACCAACTTCAGATCTTTGTGACAGTCGCTGATACCGGCAGCTTCTCGGCGGCCGGCCGTAAGCTCAACCGATCGCAATCCGTCATCAGCTACGGCATCGCCAATCTTGAGGCGCAGCTTGGGTTGAAACTGTTCGAGCGCGAGGGGACGCGCGAGCCGCAGCTGACCGAGATCGGCCGGGCGATGCTGGAGGATGCGCGTCGTATGATCGGCGTGCTGCAGCGCATGCGCTCGCGCGTCGACAGCCATCACCAGGGGCTTGAGGCTGAAATTGCGCTGTCGGTCGACGCGGCGCTGCCCTCACCGGTGCTGGTTCGAGTGCTGAAGGCATTCGAGGCGCAGTTTCCGACGGTGATGTTACGCGTGCACATTGGTACGCTTGGCTTGATCCCCGATCACGTCGTCAGCGGCCAGGCCGACCTTGGCATTGGCGGCCTGCTGGGCGAGGTCGACGTGCATCTTGTGCGTATCGGCTTCATGTCGATCGTTCTGGCAGCCGCGCCCACCCACCCGCTGGCCTTGCTGCCAAAACCGGTGGCGATCGAGGATGCGCGCGAACACACCCAGCTGGTCGTCACCGACCAGTCGGAGCGCACCAAGGGACGTGACTTTGGCGTCTACGCCTACCGCACCTGGCGGCTGACGGACATGCGCACCAAGCATACGCTGATGCGCGAGGGGTTGGGCTGGGGCGGGCTGCCGCGCTGGCTGATCGCCGACGATCTGGCGAGCGGCCGGCTGGTCGAAATCGATCTTGAGTCCTTCAGGGAGGTGAGTTCTCCCTTGTTTGCCATGCACCGCAACGATCGCAGCCCGAAGCCGGCAGCGGCCTGGCTGATCGATCAGTTCAAGCGCCAACTCGGCTGCTTCAACGAGTTCGAGCCGGGCGAGGTGCCTGAAGACGGGCCGGAGACAGCCCATCGATCAGCGCTATGAGCACGGCGTGATAATCCTGCGCTGATTCGCCGGCCTCGATGGCGAGCGCGGCGCGGTCGAAGGCAGCGGCAAAGAGCGCCGTCAGTGCCTCCGCCGGCAATCTCGTCATCGTCTGCGCCCGCATTGCCGCAACCAGACCTTCGCGCAGCGAGCGGTTGCCGTGACGGTTGTCGATCTCGTCCATGGCGGCGCGGCCAAGCACGGCCGGCCCATCGAGCAACAGCAGCCGTGTGCGGCCGGGCGCACGCATGGCGGCGAGATAGGCACACGAACCGGCAATCAGCGCGTCGCGCGCATTGAGCGAGGGCGGCGAGGCGTGCTCGATCTCCTCGGCGACAGCTGCCGCCTCCTGCTCGACCACGGCGGCAAACAGCGCCTGCTTGTCGGCGAAATGGTGATAGAGCGCGCCGCGCGTGACGCCGGCGGCGGCGACAATCTCGGGCGTGCCGGTCTCTGCATAGGATTTTTCGGTGAACAACTTTCGCGCAGCGGCGATCAGATCGGCGCGCGTCGCCTCGGTGCGGTCGCGGTTGGAGCGACGTGCGGAGTCCTGTTGCATACATGCAGCCTGTATGTTAATTCAATCTACATGCAGACTGTATGTTAATAGACGGGAGAAGGAAAGATGAAGACCACGAGCTATTATCCGGTGCTGATGACCGGCGACGTCGCCGGCACAACGGCTTTTTATGTCGAGCATTTCGGCTTCCAGCCGCTGTTTGAAAGCGGCTGGTACGTGCATCTGCAATCGGTGGAGAGCAAACGTGTCAATCTCGGCATTGTCCAAGGCGACCACGAGACGATCCCTGAGGAGGGGCGGGGCCGCACATCGGGCCTGTTGATCAATTTCGAGGTCCGCGACCCGGACGCGGTCTATGAGCGGATCCTTGCCGCCGGCCTGCCGATCCTGCGCTCTCTGCGCGACGAACCCTTCGGCCAGCGCCACTTCATCACCAGGGATCCCAATGGCGTGCTGATCGACGTCATCAAGCCGATTGCGCCGAGCGAGGAATTTCTGGCGCAATATGCGGAAGGGGCGGCGGGAGCCTGAGCGTCAGCCCTAGCCAGCCCTTGCCACCGGCGTCACCGTCACCTGGCTGACGCCGGTGCGGCGCACGACGGTGCACAGCGTTTCGCGGCCGATGCGATCGGCGTCGAGCATACGCACCAAATCGTCGACCCCGGTGACCGGGCGGCCATCGATGGCGGCGATGATGTCGCCTTCCTTGAAGCCCGCTTTTGCCGCCGGGCCGTTCTTCTCGACGCTGCGCAGCCGGACCGCCGTCTTGCTCGACACTTGCGACAGAAGCGCGGCGCGGCGTGGCAGACTGGTGGTGTCGGCCGAGACGCCGATGAAGGCGCGGCGCACGCGGCCGAAGCGAATGATCTCCGAAATGACGAAGTTGGCGGTGTTGGAAGCGACCGCGAAGGCGATGCCTTGCGCGCCATGGATCATGGCGGTGTTGACGCCGATGACCTCGCCGACCGACGAAACCAGCGGTCCGCCGGAATTGCCGGGGTTTAGCGCCGCATCGGTCTGGATGACATCGTCGATCAGCCGGCCGGTGGAGGCGCGCATCGAACGCCCCAGCGCCGAGACAACGCCGGAGGTGACGGTCCATTCGAAGCCCAGGGGGTTGCCGATGGCAATGGCGATCTGGCCGCGCCGCAGCCGTTTGGAATCACCCAGCGGCGCGATATCGGCAAAGCTGCCGTCGGCGCGCACCAGCGCGATGTCGGTGTCCGGGTCGCGGCCGAGCACGTGGCCTTCTCGCGAGGCGCCGTCCGGCATCGAGACGCGCACCGTTCTTGCGTCGCCCACGACGTGAAAATTGGTGACGACCAGCCCGTCCTGCGCGATGACGAAGCCCGAGCCATGGCCGCTCTGACCGCTGATGCGCTCGATGCGGCAGACGGCAGGGCCGATGCGGTCGACCGCGTCGGCAACCGTCGTCGAATAGGCGTCGAGCAGCGTGCCGTCGGCTAATCTGTCGTCAGTTTCGAATTTCGGGGCGAGGAGGGCCATCGGCGGGGTTCCATGTTGTCGGGCGCAAGGACGATTTTTTCCTGCGCGTGCCGTTGTCCCAAAACCGCTGAGCACTTTTGGGCGACACGCACTATATGTGCGGAGCGGCTGGACCGGCCGCGACCTGACCAGATGGCCAGTCAAACCGCCAACTAGCCGTCAGGCGAGTACCTTCGGGCGCGCTGTCGAGCGATATCTGGGGCATGAGAAAACCCAGGAGGCCAATATGAGCGATTTCAATCTGAGTGCGTTTTCGGAAGCCATCGCCGATCTCGCCGCCAAGGCGGCACCGGCAACGGCAAGTTTCGCCACGCATCAGCATCGGACGGCAAGCGCCTTCCACTGGCGTGACGGCTACTTCGTCACCGCCGAAGAGGCTGTCGAGGCAGGCGAGGAGATCGAGCTGGTGTTGGCCTCGGGTGAGACGGTGAAGGCCGAGCTCGTCGGCCGCGATCCTTCGACCGGCGTTGCCCTGCTGAAGCCGGCTGCTGCCGTCAACGCAGCGCCCTTGGCCAAGGCCGGTGCGGTTCGGCCCGGCAATGTCGCCATCGCCATCGGCAACAGTGACGGTTCCGCTCTGGCCGTGTCGGGCTCGGTCGGCGAGGTCGGTCCGGCCTGGCGCTCGATGCGCGGCGGCAGCATCGACCGGCGCATCAATCTTGCGGTCGGTGCCGGCGGCCGCTTCGAGGGTGGCCCGGTGCTCGACGCCAAGGGCGCACTGATCGGCATGCTCTTGTTCGGACCGCGTCACCGTGCGCTGGTGATGCCTTACGAGACGATCGAGCGAGCGGTCGCGACGCTGCGCGAAAAGGGCCATGTCGCGCGTGGCTATCTGGGCGCCGGCCTGCATCCGGTGCGCGACCGCGACGCGCATGGCGCGATGGTGATGAGCCTCGACGAGGATGGCCCGGCCAAGGCTGCCGGCCTCTCTCTTGGCGATATCATCGTAGCGTGGAACGGCGAGGCCGTGCATGGTCCGCGCGACCTGATCCGCAGGCTCGGGCCCGACAGCGCCGGCGCTTCGGTGACGCTCGGCGTCGTACGCGGCGGCGAACAGCGCGATGTCGCGCTGACAGTCGGCGAAAAGCCGCTTTCCTGAGAGGAGTGATGGACACGCTCACCAGCGACCGGATCATGACTGACGGTGCCGTCTCGCGGCGGCTGGTGGTGCTGATTGCGCTTGGTGACGCGTCGCGCGCCGAGCGCCTGGCTGCCTCGCTTGCCGCGAGCGAAGACCTGCTGCCGGTCGTGGCCGGTGATGGCAAAGCCGATGTCGCCATAGTCGACGACAGGAGCGGCGACGCCGTGCCGGTGTCCGCGCCACGGGTGCTGCTGTCGGGACGCGCCAATGGCGGGCGACCCGCTGGCGAAATATTGGCCGTCATGCCTGTGGACGCGGACGATTTGTTGATCGCTGCCGCGGCGCGACTGGCTGCAGCCGGCTATCGCGTATCGGGCGACGGCAGAAGCGGGCGCCTTGAGGACTTCCATCCGGGCGACGGCGAGCCGTTCGAGGATGAAGCCTCCGACGAGCATGCGATCCGCCCAACACTGTCGCCGCGCGAGGCGGAAGTATTGGCGCTGCTGGCCGAGGGAGCGCCCAACAAAGTTATCGCACGACGGCTGAACATCTCCGTGCACACGGCGAAGTTTCATGTCGCCGCGATCCTGATCAAGCTTGGCGCCGCCAACCGCACAGATGCCATCGCCATCGCGATGCGGCAGGGGCTGGTGCTGGTCTAATTGTACATCACACCGCTTCGATGTCGGTTAGCCGGAAATCATCACCCTTGAACAGCAGCGGCATGGCTTCGAGACGCGCCGTGGCGTAGGCGATGCAGTCGCCAAAATTCAGCGCGGCCGGATGCCGGCCCTTGCCGTAGCGCAGGAAGGCCTGGCGTGCGACCGCGGCATGGTCGGCGGTAAAGGCAACGGTCTCGATCGAGGCGGTGCGCAGGAAGTCGTCTAGGCGATCAAGGATTTCATCCTGCCTGCCGCCGGCGAGCACCATCGTCGTTTCAAGAAACGTTGGCGCCGCCAACAGCCGCCTTTTGGCCTGTGCGATCGCCAACACGAAACGCTCGTAACCAGGCTCGGCTCGCAGGATAGCAACCAGGGCCGAGGAATCGATGATCATTTCGTCGGGATCCCGAACTCGTCGTAACCGAGGATTTCGTCGTCGGTCATCGCATTTTCGCGTTTGGGGATTTTTCCGGCACTGTCGGAGATAGCCATCAACCGCTGAAACAGGTCGCTGGTTTCATCGCGCGGCACCAATCGCTCGCGCGCAACTTCGCGCTCGAGACTCTGGCGGATGGCCTCGGTCACCGACACGCGGCGGCGGCGAGCGAGTTCGCGCGCCATTTGCTCGACTTCCATGTTCTTAATCGACAGTGCCATGCTATATTCTACCTATCTGTATAGAATATATACATCGAACGCTCAGCAATTCCAATAGGTTTGGACCGTAGGCCGCAGCGTCACCATGGCATGCCGCCGCAAGCTCTTGTATCCGTGACCGCCACAGGCAAGGATTGCGCAAGGAAAAATACGCAGGCGGAGGAAAAATGTCGCTCAAGGGAAGGACGCTGTTCATCTCCGGCGGGTCGCGTGGCATCGGGCTGGCGATCGCGCTGCGTGCCGCGCGTGACGGCGCCAATGTGACGATCGCCGCCAAGACCGCCGAGCCGCATCCCAAGCTGCCGGGCACGATCTACACGGCGGCTGAAGAGATCGAGCGGGCCGGAGGCAAGGCGCTGCCTGTGCTGTGCGATATCCGTGAAGAGGCGCAGGTTGCCGACGCGGTCGCCAGAACCGTCGAAAAGTTCGGCGGCATCGACATCTGCGTCAACAATGCCAGCGCCATCCAGCTCACCGGCACGTTGGAAACCGACATGAAACGCTATGACCTGATGCATCAGATCAACACGCGCGGCACCTTCCTCGTGTCCAAAATGTGCATTCCACACCTGAAGTTAGCCAGCAATCCTCATATCCTGAATCTGGCGCCGCCGCTCGACATGAAGGCCAAATGGTTCAAGAACCACGTCGCCTACACGATGGCCAAGTTCGGCATGTCGATGTGCACGCTGGGGATGAGCGCCGAATTCGCCAGGGACGGCATTGCGGTCAATTCGCTGTGGCCGATCTCGACCATCGACACGGCGGCGGTGCGCAATCTGCTCGGCGGCGCGACAGTGGCGGCGATGAGCCGTTTGCCCGACATCATGGCCGATGCCGCGCATGCCATCTTCATGCGGCCGGCGCGCCAGACCACGGGCAATTTCTACATCGACGAAGAGGTGCTGCGCGCCGAGGGCGTCAGCGACTTCTCGGCCTATTCACCAGATGCGACGGGACCTCTGGCCGGCGACTTTTTTGTGCCGGACGAGGTGTTTGCTAATTCGAGCACGGAGATAAGAGGGATCTATTAGAGCAATTCCAGGAAAAGTGTGAAACGGCTTTCCCGGGAAAAGCGCATAGCGCTTTCCTTGGGAGTTGCATCAAAAACAAAGAGTTAGAGCAGTTTTCAGAACTCAGAAGCGCGGAGCCACAAGCGCGTCGATTGACGAGCTGTCAGCTGATCCGTGATGGCGTGTCCGTGGGCTGAGCGAGCTCCGCCTAGTTCCGGTCGGCGCTGCGGGCTGCGGAGCCGTATTTCGGTCAGGTCGCTCCGGTTTGCGATTTGCATGACAAAACCCCGCCGGAGAGGGTCCGGCGGGGCTCAATACGTCCCGCTGGAGTCGGGACGGGGCAGGGAACGCCCAATCCTGAATCTGGGGTAGGTGCGCCTTCTATTCAATGAGCCCGGTTGCATACCGGAACATTTCTTGTTGATCCATCCCCGGTGAAGCCGGGGATGGATGCTTCTCATGCCGATTCCACAAACCAGGTCATGGCTTTGAAATCATGACCTAATTGTTGCTGGCGACAGGCGCCACCAGCGGGGTGATACGGCGGATCGCAACGCGTCGGTTCTCGCGGTTGGGTCCCGCCGTGTTGACCTTCAGATATTCCTCGCCATAGCCCTGTGTCGTCAGGTTTTCCGGCGGAATGCCGAACGCGTTGGTCAGCGCCTGCGCCACCGCTTCCGCGCGGCGATCGGACAGAGCCAGGTTTGCCTCCGGCGTGCCCACGGCGTCGGTGTGGCCTTCGATCAGGAAGGTCTCGGCCGGGTTCTTCTTCAACAGTTTCTCCATGGCGGTGGCGACGCCCTCGAGCTTCTGCACCTCGGTGTCGGAGATCGAGGCCGAACCGAAATCGAAGTTGAGCGTATCGAGATCGACGCGCCGTGCGATGTCGCGCACACGGGCCGAGCGCTTGACCTCGTCGATTGAGTAGAGGCGTTGCACCCGTTCCACCGGCGGCTGTTCGAGGAAGGTGTAGTAGTCGTCGGGATCCTCTACATTCTCGGAGTCCAGAATGTACTCCTCGCGCGGAATGGTGAGCCGCATCGGCGGCAGGTCGTCGCCCGGATCGCGCCAGTCGCCCTCATCCTCATACTGGCTCTCGTCGACATAGCTCAGCACATACTCGTGCCCATCCGGAGCGATTCGCGAACGCTGGATGATGTCGCCGTAGCGGTTGCGGATGGTGATGATCCGGACACCGTTGTCACGCTCGACAATTTCCCGGGTGCGATCGCCCGACAGGTCCTCATAATACACGTTCCTGGCACCGCGATGCATACGTGGAGCGTCACTGCTTTCCACGATCGTCTGGTTGTTGAACTGGAGGATGACGCGGTCGCCGAGTTCCCTGACGACGTCGACGCCTTGCGGACGCCGGCGGTCGCGGACGTTCTCATCGGGTGCGCGCTCGACGCGTTTGCCCTTTTCCTCCGTCACGGGAGCGATCTTTTCAGGCTGGATTGCCTGCTGGGCCGCCCTGTCGTCGGTGGGTGGTGGTCCCTGGTCGACCGGAGCAGGCTTTGGAGCCTGCGCCTGCTGACCATTCTGCTGGGTGGGCTGGTTGGCCTGCTCACTCGCATTCTCGCCTCCCTGCCGGCCATTCTTGCCCTTGCGCTTGCGCAGGACATCCTTCTGGCTGTCTAGGATGGGGGCTGCATTCTTGTCGGCCGGGGCCCCAGTCTGGGTCGCATTTTCACCTTGGGCCGGCTGTTCACCTAGGGCCGGCTGTTTGCCAGTCACCGGCTGCCGGCCATTGGCGGGTTGTTCGGCCGTCGACGGTTGTTCTCCGGTGGCCGGCTGCTCTGCCGTTGCCGGCTGTTCGCCGACAGGCTTCTTGCCGCGCTTCTTCTTTTCCTGAGGCTGTTTGCCCTCGGCCGGCGCCGCCTGTTGCTCGGGCTGAAGCGGCTCGGCCTGTGGAACCGGCTCGCCGGCGGGCGCTTGCTTCCTGGCCGGCGCTTGTTCGGCGGGTGCGGCTTCGATCTGCTGGTCCTGCTTGTGCTTCTTGCGCAGGGGCTGTGGATTGTTGTCGTTTGCCGGGGCGGCCTGCTGTGCAGGCTGTTCAGCCGGCGCCTGCTCCGTCTGCTGCTGCTGGTCGCGCTTCTTCCTGCGCGGCTGTGGTTGCTCGGCCGGAGCGGCCTGTTCGGCAGGCGCCTGCTGGGTCTGCTGCTGCTGATCGCGCTTCTTCCTACGCGGCTGCTGTTCTTCGGCCGGAGCGGCCTGTTCGGCCGGCGCCAGCTGGATCTGCTGCTGCTGATCGCGCCTCTTTCTGCGCGGCTGCTGTTCCTCGGCTGGAGCGGCCTGTTCGGCCGGCGCCTGCTGGATCTGCTGCTGCTGATCGCGCCTCTTTCTGCGCGGCTGCTGTTCCTCGGCTGGAGCGGCCTGTTCGGTCGGCGCCTGCTGGATCTGCTGCTGCTGATCGCGCTTCTTCCTGCGTGGCTGCTGCTCCTCGGCGGGCTGCTCGCGCTGGGCAGGCGCTGCCTGCTGTTCAGGCTCGGGCCTCTTGCGCTCGGGCTTTTGTTTCGGCTCCGCCTGCTGCTTCTTTGCGCAGGCTTCTGCTGATTCGCCCTCGGCGCATGCTGCTTGCGCCAAATTGAATGGGACCGACGTGCGCTGGGTAGGGCCGAACGCGGCACTTTCCTGAAGCGGGAACGCGCCCAAAGGCGTGGATGCCATCAGCAGGCCAAGTGCGGTACCGGCCAGAATCCGTGGTTGGCGTTTCATCGAAAACTCTCCTTATGGGGTCCCATCCTTGCCGAAACCTATCTTGCGCCGATTGGTTCCGGTTTGGCGTGAATAGAGGCCGCGCAGGGCGATTGGCCGCCCTTTTTAAGGCAACTTCGTGTCTTTCACCCGCCGCCGGCGCATTCCTCCCGTTGCCATGCTTGACCTTGCCGGCGGCTGGGGCCACATGCCGGGGATGGAAACGCCATTCTGGAAAACCAAATCCCTGGAGGCGATGAGCCCGACCGAGTGGGAATCGCTCTGCGACGGCTGCGGCAAATGCTGCCTGTCGAAGCTTGAGGATGAGGATTCTGGTGAGATTTACTGGACCAGCGTCGGCTGCCGGCTGTTCGACGCCCAGACCTGTCGCTGTTCGGACTACGCCAACCGGCTGGCACGCGTCCCCGACTGCGTCGGGCTGACGCCACAGAATGTCCGCACCATCAGCTGGCTGCCCAGCACTTGCGCATACCGGCTGGTGGCCGAGGGCCGCGATCTCTACTGGTGGCACCGGCTGGTGTCGGGCAGCGCCGAGACCGTGCATGAAGCCGGCATGTCGATGCGCGGCCGGGTCAAGGCGAGCGAAACCGATCTCGCCGAGCCGGAAGACTATTTTGATTACATGCTCGACGAGGAGCCGTAAGGCTCGCGCTGGGACGACGAGCCAGAGGCTCGCGCTGGGACGACGAACCACAGGGTTCGCGCCGGGGACGCCTGACCCTCAGCCAATCGGTTGGATCGGAAACAGGCGGCGTTCCTATCGTTCACCGGGATGGGGACGAATGGTCGGCAATTTCCTTTTTCCCGCCACATGAACCAGAGATGAACGTCAGGTTCGCAAAGAGTTCAGACAGGCCAGTGCATTCTCCCTCCATCGGTTCACGAGGACGGGCGAAAGCCCGCAATAAAGGAGAGAAGACAATGTTCACCACCATCAAGACGGCAGCCCTTTCGGCTCTGGTCGGTCTCGGCACGCTGACGGCTATTCCCGCTCATGCCGACAGCCTCTATCTTGGCTTCGGCAACAACAACGACCCGCGTTTCGGCGTCTATACCGGCGACGACGGCTATCGCTATCGCCATGATGAACGCCGCGGCGACTGGCGTGATGAACGCCGCGGCGGCTGGCATCGTGGCTGTTCGCCGGACCGCGCCCTCGACAAGGCCGAACGCATGGGCCTCTACCGTGCCCGCATCGTCGACGTCAGCCGTCGTACGGTGAAGGTGATGGGCCGCCAGGACGGCGACCGCGTCGTGGTCGTGTTCGCCAACGAGCGCGGTTGCCCGGTTATCTACCGCTAAGGCTGAGGCCGGACTCATCCGTACTCATAGAAGCATGATCTTCTGCGTGGATGAGCCTGCTGCGACAATCAACCTGAGAACATGATCTTCTGCGAAGATCAGGCGGCATGATCCTCTGCGAGGATCAGCCGGGATACGACCTTCTGCGAAGGTCGGTCTGGACTAACAGGCCCCCTTTCCGCCGGAAGGGTGTGGCTCGAAAAACCCCGCGGGGGCGATCCCGCGGGGTTTTTCATGCGCGTTGGTGGCTGGTGGTCGGATCCGTGGCTGGACAAGCCTCAGCCATGGATCGTCAGAGCCCGCTTACTTCAGTTCGAAGGTGACGGTGACCTGCACATTGTAGGAATTCTCGCCGGCCTGCACCGGAGCCGCGGCACCCGCGGCGTCGAAGGCCTTGGCGTTGATCGGCATCGGCGTCGGCGCGATGTTCTGGTCGGTGATCTCGAGCACCTTGCCGAGGCTGACGCCGGCGGCCCCGGCCAGCGTCTTGGCCTTGGCCATCGCATTGGCGACCGCCTTCTTGCGCGCTTCGGTGACTGTTGCCGCCGGGTTGTCATTGGTGAAGGCGATGCCGCCGCCCTGGTTGACGCCAAGCGACACCGCCTTGTCGAGGATCTCGCCGGTCTTGTCGACATCGCGCACCCGCACCGAAAGCGTGTTGGTCACCTGATAGGCGACCAGTTCGGCCTCTTGGCTGCCGTCCGGCTTGTTGGTGTAGTTGTAACGCGGATTGATCTGGATGCCTGCGGTCTGCAGGTCGCGGTCGTTGATGCCGGCCGACTTCATCGCCGCGATCACGGCGGCCATGGCGTCATTGTTGGCGTCGAGCGCGGCGCGCGCGGTCTTGGCCTCTCGCATGACGCTCAGCGTCAGGACCGCCAGATCGGGGGCTACGGTTGCCTCGCCTTCGCCCGACACGATGATGCGGGGCAGCGTCGGCAAATCGGTGGCTCCAGCCATCGCCGGAAAAGCGATTGCAGCGGTGAGCGCGAGAGGCAAAAGGCGTCTGGTCATGAAAATCTCCTTGGTCTGCGATCTGCTCGCAAAGGTTGCGTAGAGCGCGATTATGGGTTGATTTGGGCGATCTGCGGAAGCCCGTCGGGAAAGCCTTGTGCGGCGACAGGAAAAACATTATCCAGCCGGCGTGGGGCCTGTAGCTCAATGGTTAGAGCCGGCGGCTCATAACCGCTTGGTTGGGGGTTCGAGTCCCTCCGGGCCCACCATTCAGTCCGCCACCACTATGAACTCCGGCTTAGAACCCCAACTTTCCGGCTTACCGTCAGAAGCAATGGCGGGTGATGCGGCCCCCATTCTCGATCGGTGGATCTGGCCAGCGTAGCGTTCCCTGCCTGGCCGGCCTGGCGACCGGACATCCGCGCCTTGTCGGGCAGGGTCGGCTCATCGGGACATCAGATTTGTGGATGCTCTCCGAAGACCGGGCTTGAACGATTAATCTCGCGCCAACAGTTTCTCCAGATGCCCAGTTGTTTCGCTGCTTTTTTCCAGGAGCCAAGAGCGGAATGCGGCAACTTGCGTCCGGCGAACGGCGCTTTCGCGGAAAGCCGCGTAATATGCATGCTCTGTCCATGCCCCCTGGGATATTGCAAACGGCAAAGAGATTATCCCGCTCTCCAACTGGCTCTGAACCAGAGCCAGGCCACAGATCAGCATCCCGGCATCGGAAAATACCGCCTCAAGTGCTTGGAGGACATGGGCATAGCGGATGCCCCGTTCCGCAGCAGTCTTCCTGTACCCGTGTGCGCTGATCCACTCCGGCCAGCCGATGGCGACAGGGTCTGTCCGGTAGCAATTGAGATGGAGCAGGGGAAATCCCTCAAGACGTTCCGATGCGTCCAAACTCGACACACGCTTGGTATTTTCTGGCGATGCGACGGGAAGCAGATAGTCTCGAAATAGCATCTCCTCGCCGTACCCTCCGCGTGGCTCGCCGAACCAGACCTCGCAATCGGCCTGTCCCAGTCGCAGAGGCGCGTCGCCCACGCCGTTGACGCAGAATAGGATGTTCGGGTTCGCTGCTTTGAATTCCGAGAGCCGTGTTTTCAGCCACAGCTCGGCCCAATCTGTGTTCGCCAGGACATGGATTTCGAGCCCTCTCTGGAAATCAAGAAGGTGCGCGGCCGTTTCCAATTCCCTGAACGCTGCCACAATGTGCGGGAGAGCAGCTGAAAGTTCCGGCGTCAAGCAAATGCCGGACTTTGCGCGCACAAGAAGGTCGAAGCCGAGATGCTCTTCTAGCGTCTTGATCCTTTGCCCGACGGCCGCCGTTGTAATCCCCAGTAGCTTTCCCGCCGCCGTCAGAGAGCCGGTCCGCATGGCAAGCTCCAGTGCCTGCAGCGATTTGAGATGCGTCGGAATCATCCACCGTTGGTAAAGGTTAGCTTTAGACTCGTAAAGAACATTTGGATTGCTTTAGCGCGCCCTTGGAGGACAATGACCTGGCGGTAATTCGCGGAGGAGTTTTAAAGATGTCGCAGATGAAACGGTTTGTCATCGAACGAGACATTCCCGGTATCGGTGCAATGTCGATTGTGGAGCTTTGCGGCGCAGCTCGTGCCTCCAACCAAGCCATCGACAAGGTCGGTCCTGGAATCCAATGGCAACACAGCTACGTGGCCGCGGACAAGACGTTTTGTGTCTACCTGGCCAAGGATGAAGCGGCAATCCGCAGGCACTCGGAGCTGAGTGGGATCCCGATTGCGGCCATCACCGAGATCACACAAGTCATCGATCCACTTACCGCCAACAACTGAACTGATCGCTTCGCCCGAGTCTCGACTTTGACACCGGGATTAAATTCCATTTGTACCGATACAGACTGCTCGTCCGGTAAAAACAACTGATCGGTCCATCTTTTCTCATCGGTAGGTCGGTCCCCACGGGGAGGACGCCTTCATGCAGGAGATTGCACGTCGAGAATTCATTGCCAACGGAACCACCGAGGTCCAGAGCTACACGGTCAAAGTGCTGCCAATAGTTAGCTTCGTCATGTCAATCGGTGTGCTGGTTCTACCGAACGCAGATCATCATCGATCAAGGCGGCGTGCGTCTTTACAGCAAAAACGGCCGCGACTGGACCACGAAATACTGGCCCATCGCGCTGGCTGTCGAGCTGCCATGCCGGGCTGCCATTATCGACGGCGAGGTCATTGTGCCAGGCGAGCAGGGCGCTCCCGATTGCCCTGCGCTGGAAGCCGCGATCTGGAACGAACCGAGCCGGCTGGTGTTCGTCGCGTTCGACATCCTCCATCTCGACGGTCGCAATCTAGACTCCTTGCCGCTGCTGCAGCGCAAGCAGGCGCTGTGGCAACTGGTTGAGCACGGCCCCGGCAAGATCCAGTACAGCGAGCATTTCGAGGGCAGTGCGCTAGCGATTTTCCGCGCCCTCGAAAAAATGGGGCTTGAAAGCATTATCTCGAAGCGCGCCGATAGCCGCTACAGGAGCGGACCCTCGAATACATGGCTGAAGGCAAATTGCTTCGAGGCACCCGATTTCTAAGTGACCGAAGCGAGGCGGCCGCGATAGGTCAGCGTCGCATCCATGTCGGCAGCAGGAACCGAACCGGACATCTTCGAAGTCCTGACGCATCTGCCTTACTCAACGATCTCGTCGAGAGATCTCGTAGTAACGCTTAAGAAGGGTGCGTCTCGGCCGGCTTCATCGCCCCAGTCTTGACCGCGAGGCTGCGGCTCGCCGCAACAGCGCCACGATCCGCTCCGCTCGCTGCATCATTTCGTAGCCGGTGAGTTGATACCGAGCGACAGAAATTCGCTGGGCGGCTATGGCCACCATTTCACCGACTTCGCCTATGCCCCGCTCCAGCTTGTCGATTACGTCATCGAGCGCCGGCAACCAGGAGCCGATCAGATTGGCGTTGTAGCTTGTCCGGAAGAAGCGTTCGGTGCCGCGAAACAGGCAGGCGCTGTGGTCGTGCCAGCCCAGTCCCTTGCCGGTGCGGAAGGCCTGCCGCACCTTCTCCCCGTCGAGCCACAGCGCCAAGACGACCTCGAACGCACCGGCTATGAAGGCGGGGCTGTCCTCGTTGACGAAGACCTGCTCCTGCTCGGGGCTGAGGTAGAAGCTGTCGCCCGCCTCGTCATATTCGACATAGCCGGCCGCCGTCTGCGCCGACAGCCGTCGCGGACCAACCGCTCCTGCGCCCGGCCGATTCGGTACTCCGCCGATAGACGCGACCGCCGCTTGGACATCGACACTGAACAGCGGTGATAAGCTTTCGGGTGGGAGCGGGGATCGGTCGCCGCGGGGCGCCCGCGACATCGCGATGAGCGTCACGTCGCGGTGGTTCACGGGTGTGACCATGTCGAGTACGCGTTCCGAACGCATGGCCGAGTGGAACGATTCTTCGGCTAGAGGAGCTGATGTTTCCGCGGCGTTCGCCGCCAATCCAGCCTGGACAGGGCAGGCGGCGTCTTTGCCTGCCGATCCAGTGGTGGCAGGAGGTGGAGTGCCGCGAACTGGAGGGTGCACCCCGTCATCTGGCGGGAAGCGGAGCGGCCGTTCAGGCCTCTACTACTATTGTCGGCGCGCCGGGCCTGGCATGGCCGATGATGCGAGCCGAAGGATAGCCGTCCGCGACGATCCTCTCAACGAGCGCCGCTGCGCGGTCGGTCTCGCAAGCAACCAGCAACCCGCCCGAAGTCTGTGGATCCGTGAGAAGATGGCGTCGCCAGTCGGGCATGCCGGGAGGTAAGCTTATCGCGTCGCCATAACTCGCCCAGTTGCGCCGCGATGCGCCGGTAACGTGGCCGTCGACCGTGAGCGAGGCAGCTTCGGAAAAGAGCGGCACGTCGTGGCTGCAAATTATGAGCGTGCACCCGGAACCGCGTGCCATCTCGAGGGCATGTCCGAGCAAGCCAAATCCGGTCACGTCGGTTACGGCGTGGACGCTCGCGTCCTGCGCCAGTTCCGATCCGATCCGGTTGAGAAGGGTGGTGGAGGCGATCATTTCGCGATAGCCGCTCTCGGAAAGCGCCTGCTTCTTGATGGCGGCGGAATAGATGCCGACGCCGAGCCCTTTCGTCAGGATCAAGGCGTCGCCCGGTCTGGCGTCAGAATTGCGTCGGATGTCCTCGGGTCGGCAGGTGCCGATGACTGCAAGGCCGTAAATCGGCTCCGGCGAGTCGATTGAGTGGCCGCCGGCAACTGGGATTCCGGCGTCGGCGCAGACAGCTTCGCCACCTCTGAGGATTTCGCGGACCATGACCGTCGGGATCTTGTCGAGAGGCATGCCGAGAATAGCCAACGCCATGATCGGCCGGCCACCCATCGCATAGATATCGGACAGGGCGTTGGTCGCGGCAATCCGGCCGAAATCGTAGGGGTCATCTACCATAGGCATGAAGAAGTCGGTGGTCGCAATGACGCAAGTCGCGCTGTCGAGTTGCCAAACTGCCGCATCGTCGCCGGTCTCCGTGCCGACGAGAAGTTGATGATAGGGACTGGCAGCCGCCGGATCGGCGAGAAGCTGCTGCAGCACTGACGGCGCCAGCTTGCAGCCGCAACCGCCGCCATGGGCGAGGCTGGTCAGGCGCACAACGGGCGCTTTGGTGATTTCAGGCGAGAGGGCGATTGCCATGATCGTCGAGCCTCCTCTGCTGGCACGCTTTAGTAGGGATCAAAGTCAAACCGGCATGGAAAATACGATCGCCCAACGCACGGCACGTTTGGAGCACGCTTGCTCTCAGCGGATTTCGTTGAGTTAGGAAAGCCAAGGGCCGTATCCGGCGTGCGAGGCATCGCCGTCATTGGGTATCTATCGAAAGGCGCCCCGACCCGCGGGAGCTGTTTCATCGCCACGCCTTACTCTATGGCAATGCGTTCATTTTCGTCAATCGCAGTCGCGGTCACAATGCCGATTTGCGGGCCACAAACCTGTTGCAGGAAGGCGGTTCGGAGGGGCACTTTTGCTGCACCGTACGCGCCTTGTTCCTTGGCATTGATTTTATTTGGTCCGACACTAGTTAGTCGGATTGACCGTTGGTTCGAGTTGCCTTGTGGGGCATCGGCTTCGGGAGGAACCCATGAACATCAATCTTTCTCGACGCGCGTTCCTGCAAACAGCAGGCGCGGGCGTCGCCGGTACTTCGCTTGGAGCCCTCGGCTTCGGCGATAGCGAGGCCGCACACGCGGCGGCTATACGGCCGTTCAAGCTCGCGAACACCACCGAAACACGCAACACCTGTCCATACTGCTCGGTGGCTTGCGGCATAATCTTGTATTCGAAGGGCGATCTCAGAAAGGGCGAGCCGGCCGACATCACCCATATCGAGGGTGACACTGATCATCCGACCAATCGCGGCACCTTGTGCCCCAAAGGGTCGGCCCTGCTCGGATTTGTCAAGTCGCCGACCCGTCTGCAACATCCGATGATCCGCAGACCGGGCTCGGACAAGTTCGAGCCGATAAGCTGGGAAGATGCGCTCGGCCGCATCGCCCGCCTGATGAAGGACGATCGCGACAAGAACTTCGTCGCGATGAACAATGACGGCGTGACGGTCAACCGGTGGATCACCACCGGCTTCCTCGCCGCCTCGGCTTCGACCAATGAAACCGCGTTCGCGACCTACAAGGTGGTCCGCAGCGCGGGCATGCTGGTGTTCGACAACCAGGCACGTGTCTGACACGGCCCGACGGTGGCGAGTCTCGCCCCAACATTCGGCCGCGGCGCAATGACCAATTCCTGGACCGACATCAAGAACACGGATCTCGTCGTCATCATGGGCGGCAATGCCGCGGAAGCGCATCCTTGCGGCTTCAAATGGGTCACAGAGGCGAAGGCCAACCGCGGCGCCAAGCTCATCGTCGTCGACCCGCGCTTTACGCGCTCGGCTTCGGTGTCGGATGTTTACGCGCCGATCCGCCAGGGAACGGATATCGCCTTCCTGCTCGGGCTGATCAACTACTGCATCCAGAACGATAAGGTGCAATGGGACTATCTGAAGGCCTTCACTAACGCGACGTATGTCGTCAAGGAGGGCTTCACCTATCAGGACGGCCTCTTCTCCGGCTATAACGAGGCGAAGCGAGACTATGACAAGTCCAGTTGGGACTATGACATAGGCCCGGACGGCTTCGCCGTTGTCGACGCGACATTGGCCAATCCCCGCTGCGTCTGGAATCTGCTCAAGAAGCATGTCGCGGTCTACACGCCGGAGATGGTCGAGCGCATCTGCGGCACACCGAAGGACCGCTTCCTGAAGGTGGCCGCGATGGTCGCCGAGACGTCGTCTCCGACCAAGGCGATGACCTCGATGTACGCGCTCGGCTGGACCCAGCACTCGAAGGGCTCGCAGAACATCCGCGCCATGGCGATGCTGCAGCTTGTTCTCGGCAACATTGGTATACGCGGCGGCGGCATGAACGCGCTTCGCGGTCACTCCAACATCCAGGGGCTGACCGACCTCGGGCTGATGTCGAACCTGCTGCCCGGTTATCTGACGCTGCCGACCGAGAAGGAGGTCGATCTGGCAGCCTACATGTCGACCCGAGGCTTCAAGCCGCTCCGGCCGAACCAGATGAGCTACTGGCAGAACTACAGGAAGTTCTTCGTAAGCTTCCAAAAGTCAATGTGGGGCAATGCGGCAACGCCGGAGAACGGCTTCGCCTATGACTACCTGCCGAAGCTCGACCTGCCGGGCTACGATCTGCTGCGGGCTTTCGAGTTGATGCACCAGGGCAAGATGAACGGCTATTTCTGCCAGGGCTTCAACCCGCTACAGGCAGCTCCGAACAAGAAGAAGGTGATCGAGTCGCTCTCGAAGCTCAAATACCTCGTCATCATGGATCCGTTGGACACGGAGACGGGCCGGTTCTGGGAGAACCACGGGCCGTACAACGATGTCGATCCGTCGCAGATTCAGACGGAAGTCTACCGGCTTCCCTCCACCTGCTTCGCCGAGGACGACGGCTCGCTGGTCAATTCGGGGCGCTGGCTGCAGTGGCATTGGGCCGGCGGCACGCCCCCCGGCGAGGCCAAACGCGATACCTGGATTATGGCGCAGCTCTATCTGCGCCTGAAGGAGCTCTACATCAAGGAAGGTGGCGCCTTCGCGGATCCGATCGTTAAGCTCAACTGGCCTTATGCCGATCCCGGCGATCCGAAGGCCGAGGAGCTTGCCCAGGAGATCAATGGCAGGGCGCTCGCCAGGGTAACCGACACGGCCGACCCGACAAAGGTGCTGGCCGAGGCCGGAAAGCTCTTGCCGGGCTTCGCCGCGCTGCGCGACGACGGCTCCACCTCCTGCGGCTGCTGGATCTATTCCGGCTGCTTCAACGAAAACGGCAACAACATGGCCAGGCGGGACACCACCGATCCTGACGAAACCGGCGCCTATTCCAAATGGGCGTTCTCATGGCCTGCCAACCGTCGCATTCTCTACAACAGGGCGTCGGCTGACCTCACCGGAAAGGCTTGGGATCCAAGCCGCAAGGTGATTGAATGGGACGGCACGAAATGGTCGGGCTACGATGTCCCCGACATCTTGCCAACGGCAAAGCCCGATCAAGTAGGCCCGTTCATCATGAATCCGGAAGGCGTCTCGCGCCTCTTTACCCGAGGCATGATGCGCGACGGACCATTCCCGGCGCACTACGAGCCATTCGAGTCGCCCATCGCGAACCCGATAGCTCCCAAAGTCCGCGGCAACCCCGCAGCGCGTGTATTCGAAGGCGATATGGCCCAGTTCGCCGAATCGGCTTCGCAGGAGTTTCCCTACGCGGCGACCTCCTACCGACTGACCGAGCATTTCCACTTCTGGACCAAGCATGTCATCACCAATGCGGTGATGCAGCCGGAGTTTTTCGTGGAAATTTCGGAACAGCTTGCGGCCGAGAAAGGCATCACCAAAGGCGGCTGGGTGCGCGTCTGGTCGAAGCGCGGTTCCGTTGTGGCGAAGGCCATGGTGACCAAAAGGATCAGGCCGCTCACCTGTGATGGCAAGACCGTCCACATCGTCGGTATACCACTGCACTGGGGCTTCACGGGAGCGGCGAAGAAAGGCTTTGGCCCCAACATGCTCACCCCCTTTGTCGGCGACGCCAACATCGAGACGCCGGAATACAAGGCGTTCCTTGTCAACATCGAGCCCGTCGCCGGGCCGGTAGCGTAGGAGGAGTAAGCGATGTTTCCTCCACTTCCAAATCCTTCGACGACGGATACCGCACCGCGTTTTTCCGACAAGGCCTTCATCCGCCGCTCTGCCTCGACGGTTCCCGCGCCCGAGCAGCAATTGACGGAAGTCGCCAAGCTCATCGATGTTTCGAAATGCATCGGCTGCAAGGCATGCCAGACGGCCTGCATCGAGTGGAACGACACGCATCCGGAGATCGGCCTCAATGCCGGCGTCTATGAGAATCCTGCCGATCTCACGCCGGACATGTTCACGCTGATGCGCTACAGCGAATGGGACAATCCCGAGACGAACGAACTCGAATGGCTGATCCGCAAGGATGGCTGTATGCATTGTGCTGATCCGGGCTGCCTCAAGGCTTGTCCGGCACCAGGCGCCATAGTGCAGTATTCGAACGGCATCGTCGATTTCGTCCATGAGAACTGCATCGGCTGCGGCTATTGCATCAAGGGTTGCCCGTTCAACATTCCGCGCATCTCCAAAGTCGATCACACGGCCTACAAATGCACGCTCTGCTCCGACCGCGTGGCTGTCGGCCAGGGACCAGCTTGCGCCAAGGCGTGCCCGACCCAGGCGATCGTGTTCGGCACGAAAGACGAGATGAAAAAGCACGCCGACGGCCGCATCAAGGACCTGAAATCGCGCGGCTATTCGAATGCCGGCCTCTACGATCCGCCCGGCGTCGGAGGAACGCATGTGATGTATGTGCTGCACCACGCCGACCAGCCGGAGCTCTATTCGGGTCTGCCGAAGGAGCCGAAGATCAGTCCGCTGGTGGAGGCGTGGAAGGGCGTGACCAAATATGCCGGCCTCACCATTCTCGGCGTGGCGGCCGGCGTCGGCCTGCTTCACCATCTGGTCATGGGACCGAACCGGGTCTCCGAGACGGATGAGGAGCACGCCGAACAGCTGACGGAAGGCAACAACGATGGCCGCGCATGACGTGAAGTCGAACGAGCAGGTACATCCCGGCAAGCCAGTCATCGTGGACCGCTACACGGTGGGCGCGCGGATCAACCATTGGATCACGGCCGCCAGCCTGATCCTGCTCGCCTTGTCCGGCCTTGCCATGTTTCACCCGAGCCTGTTCTTCCTGTCGCGGCTGTTTGGCGGCGGGCAGTTCACGCGCTTCATTCACCCATGGATCGGCGTCTTGCTCTTCGTTAGCTTCCTTGGGCTTTTCCTTCGGTTCTGGAAGGCCAATTTGTGGAGGCCCGAGGACGGAACGTGGCTCGCCCGTTTCCGTGACGTATTGTCCAATCACGAGGACAACGTCCCCGAAGTCGGCAAGTACAACGCCGGCCAGAAGCTCGTCTTCTGGTCAATGTCGATCCTCATCGTCATCCTGATTTCGAGCGGCATCGTCATCTGGCAACAATATTTCGCCACTTACACCACGATCGGCCAGCAGCGGGTAGCGCTGCTTGTTCATTCGATCGCTGCCGTGGCGATCATCGGCGTCTGGATTATTCATTTCTACTCGGCCATCTGGGTACGCGGCACCATTCCCGCCATGACGCGCGGACGGGTGACCGGCGGCTGGGCGTGGCGGCATCATCGCAAATGGCTGCGGGAACTGATCGCAGGCAAGCCGAACGGACGTTCGGGATCGAATCCCGCCGAATGAGCGGGTATTTGTTTTTACGCAATTCCGGACGGAAAACCGTTATACACTTTTCGTGGAATTGCTCTGGAGCAGTGTCAAGCCGACCACGTGGCCCGTGAGGTTCGTGAGGTTGAAATGCCAAGGCAACAAGATCCGTCACGCCCTGACCCGACAGTAATCGGCGAAGTCTCGGCCCCACCCTTTGCGCGCGTGCCTGATCCGCGGACCTTGTTCATTCGCCGCTCCGAGCGATTGATTGTGTTGGCGGATGACCACCAGCTCGGCCCCTATCTCCGCTTCCTCGCTGCACTGACGGATGCGCAGCACCGCATCCAGGACGGCTTGCCGGAGATCGAATTGCCGACCGCGGAGGCGCGCGAGCGCGCACGAATCTTTGGTATGCCGCCGCTCGATCGCAACCAATTCACTTCGGATGCCGCCCTTGGAATGACGCTCGGCCGCCTGTTCGAAGTGGCAGCCACGATCGAAAAACCCGAAGCGGCCGCAGCCGCCTTGGGCAGGCTGGCAAACATCGATGCGTCCGGGGTCGACTCCATGGTGCGCAATGTGCTCGCCGATGCAATCCCAATCAAAGCGCTTGCCGAGCATATCTATGTCGCGGCCGCGCTGCAGGTTCACTTCGCCCGCCTCGCGGCATGTCTCGACAGCTCGAAGCTCGTTCCGGTTGCCGACGGCGCCTGTCCGGCCTGCGGCGGGCCGCCCGTATCCTCGATCATCGTCGGTTGGCACGGCGCACACGGGGCGCGGTTCTGCGCCTGCGCGCTGTGTGGAACATTGTGGAACCACGTCCGCATCAAATGTACGCTGTGCGGCTCGACCAAGGGGATAGGCTATCAGGAAATCGAGGGAGGTCCTGGCACGGTCAAGGCCGAGACCTGCGATGCATGCGGCTGCTATGTAAAGATCCTGTACCAATACAAGGATCCGGCTCTCGATCCCGTCGCCGACGACGTGGCGACGCTCGGCCTCGACCTGCTCGTCCGCGAGAGCGGCCATCGCCGCGGATCGTTCAATCCGTTCCTTGTTGGCTATTGAGGAATACGATGACCACTTCATCCGCAAACCCTTTGCGCAATCTTCCGTCGGTCGACCACGTGCTGAGGACCCCGCTGGCGGCGGCCGCAATCGAGCGCTTCGGGCGGCAGGCCGCGACGGAGGCCATTCGCCGAGCCCTCGCCGATGCACGAATGGCCTCCCGCAATGCCGGAGCCGTCGTGCCGGAGGCGAACGATGTTGCCGGCGACGCGCTCGGGCAGCTCAGGGACGGCGAACGCTCTTCCCTGCGTCCCGTTTTCAACCTGACCGGAACGGTGCTGCATACCAATCTCGGACGAGCTCTCCTCGCGAAAGAGGCGGTCGAAGCTGTTCGGCTGGCGATGCGCGCAGCGGTGGCTCTCGAATTCGATGTCGAGAAAGGCGAGCGCGGCGAACGGGACGATCATCTTCGATCGCTCGTTTGCGAGCTGACCGGAGCCGAGGGTGCAACCGTCGTCAACAACAATGCGGCTGCCGTCCTTCTCGTCCTCAACACGCTGGCGCTCGGTCGCGAAGCGATCGTTTCGCGAGGCGAGTTGATCGAGATCGGCGGCTCTTTCCGGATGCCCGAGATCATGACGCGCGCCGGCGCCAGACTTGTCGAGGTCGGCACCACCAATCGCACGCATCGCAAAGACTATGTCGCGGCGATCGGCCCGGAGACCGGGCTCATCCTCAAGGTGCACACATCGAACTATCGGGTCGAAGGGTTCACGTCCGAGATCCGGGCACCCGAGCTCGCTTCAATCGCCAAGGAACATGGGATACCGCTGGTCCATGATCTCGGTTCGGGCACGCTGGTCGATCTAGCCCGCTACGGCCTTGGGCGCGAGACGACCGTGCGCGAGGCGGTCGCCGAAGGCGCCGATCTCGTCACATTCTCCGGCGACAAGCTGCTTGGCGGTCCGCAGGGGGGGTTCATCGTCGGCAGCAGGGACCTGCTCGCAGCGATCAGCCGCAACCCGATGAAGCGGGCGCTCAGGGTCGACAAACTTCGTTTGGCCGCGCTCGAGGCGACGTTGAAGCTCTACCGCGACCCCGACCGCCTGGCCGAGCGCCTGCCGACGCTAAGGCTGCTGGCGCGCCCGGTGAGGGAGATTGCAGCGCAGGCAAAGCGCCTTGCTCCCCTGGTTGCTGACGCCGTGGGCGAAGCCTTTGCGGTCGACAAGGTGAAGTGCCGGAGCCAAGTCGGATCCGGCGCGCTACCGCTCGAAACTGTGCCAAGCGCCGGGCTTGCTCTCAAGCCGCGCTCAGGGAGCAGCCGGGCACTCGAAGCGCTTGCGGCTGCGCTGCGCGGGCTGGGCGTCCCCGTGATCGGGCGCATCGAAAGCCAGGCGCTCGTGCTCGATTTGCGCTGCCTGGAAGACGAGGCGAACTTCATCGCCAATCTAGCCGGCTTAAATCCGGGAGGAACCGATGCGCTTGCTTGACCGCCTTGCGCGCCGCCCAGCCGAGACGCCTATGGCCGCACGCATGACCGAGGCCCTCGAAGCCGCTCGGCGAGGCGATCATGCCGTGGCTCTGTCCATATGGGAGCCGCTGGCTCACCAGGGCGTTGCCCGCGCTCAGAACAATATAGGCGCCTGCTTCGCCGAAGGGCTCGGCGTCGAGCGTGACGCGGATATGGCCTTTCGCTGGCTGGCGCTCGCCGCCGAGGCAGGAGATCCTGTCGGGCAAAGGAACCTGGCGTCGCTGTATTTCCGCGGCGAAGGCGTTCAGCAGGACTTTCGCCGGGCGGCCGAACTCTATCGGGCCGCAGCGGAAACTGGCGACGGACCGGCGCAGGATATGCTGAGCTGGATGCTGCTGGAGGGCGAAGTGATGGCTCCCGATGCCGGCGAGGCGCGACGCTGGGCGCTTGCCGCGGCCGATCGGGGCATCGCATCCGCGATGACCCGGATTGGCATGCTTTATCACAATGCGCTCGGCGTGCCGCGCGATCCGCACGAAGCTGTCCGCTGGTGGCGCCGTGCTGCCATGCGAGGAGACGCCGAAGGGCAGGCAATGCTCGGCGCCGCCTGCCATCTTGGCACGGGCGTGCCGACCGACGCGGTCGAGGCGCTGGCCTGGCTCCTGCGTGCCGAGGCAGGCGGCAGCGCCCTTGCCCGCCGCTATCTGGCTGCGGTGCGGGCCGAATTGAGCGCGGGCGATGCCGCTGAGGCCGAGCGTCGCGCCGCCGCGCCGTTGCCGGAGACCGCATCATGATCGTCGGCACGGCGGGACATGTCGATCACGGCAAAACCGCGCTGGTGCATGCGCTGACCGGTATAAACACCGATCGTTTGCAGGACGAAAAGACACGCGGCATGACCATCGATCTCGGCTTCGCCTATTTGCCGGTGCCGGGTGGGGATAGCATCGGTTTCGTCGATGTTCCCGGGCACGAGCGTTTCGTACACACGATGCTCGCCGGCGCCAGCGGCATCGACTTCGTGTTGCTCGTGGTGGCTGCCGATGACGGCGTCATGCCGCAAACCCGGGAGCACCTCGCCATCATCGATCTGCTCGGTGTCAAGCGCGGCGCCGTCCTGCTTACCAAATGCGATTTGGCCGGTCCCGAGCATCGCAATGCGGTAGCGAGTGATATCCGCTCGGTGCTTGCCGGGACGATGCTTGCCGAGGCCCACCTGATTCCCGTCTCGGTCGTTACAGGCGAAGGTATCGATGAACTGAGGTATCTCTTGTTCGAGGAGGCGTCGCATTTTGCCCGGCGTGCAGTTTCGGGCCGTTTTCGATTAGCGGTGGACCGCTCGTTCACGCTGCGCGGCGTGGGCACCGTCGTGACCGGCACCGTGCTTTCGGGTTCTCTCGGTATTGGAGACAACGTGGTCGTAAGCCCGTCGGGATTGCTTGCGCGGGTTCGATCGATCCACGCCCAGAACCGGCCGGCTGAACGTGGTCGGGCCGGAGACCGCTGCGCGCTCAATCTGACCGGCGAAAGGGTTTGCAAGGAGGCGATCCGGCGCGGCGACGTGATTGTCGATCCGAAGCTTCACGCGCCGACGGACCGGATTGATGCAAGCCTTCGCGTTCTGCCGGATGAACGCAAGCCGATCGGCCAATGGTTTCCGGTGCGGCTCCACCATGCCGCGACGGACGTCGGGGCACGCATCGTACTCCTCGCAGACGAACCGATCGGGCCTGGCGGCACGGCCAATGTTCAATTGGTGCTGGACAGTCCGATCGCGGCCGCTGCCGGCGACGTTTACGTGGTGCGCGACACCTCCGCGCAGCGAACCATCGGCGGCGGACATTTTCTCGATCTGCGGGCGCCCAGCCGCAAACGCCGCGCGCCGGAACGGCTGATCCAACTCGATGCCCATGCGCTATTGGCGCCCGAACTGGCCGCCGCCGCACTCCTTGGTGCGCCGCCCCACTATTTCGACCTGAAGGGTTTTGCGCGCGACAGGGCGCTTAGTGACTGCGAGACGGAAGGCCTGATCGATCAACTCGGGCTTGTCCGTTTTGCCGTGGGAGAGATGCTTCTCGTGCTGTCGCCGGAGCGCTGGTTGCGGTTCAAGCGCGACTTGGCCGCGACCCTGGAGGCCTTCCATGCCGACAATCCGGATTTGCCGGGCGTAGGAATGGAGAGACTGCGTATTGGGCTCGATCCACGTCTGCCGGCGCGCGCTTTCACGGCAGTTCTGCGGAGCCTTTCGCACGCTGGAGAAGTTGCCTTGAATGGCGCCTGGGTGCGGCTGCCCGGCCATGAGGCGCACCTGAATGCAAAGGATGAAACTTTCTGGCTGCAAATCCAGCCTCTCATCGGCGGACCCGAACGGTTCCATCCGCCGAGAGTGTGGGATATTGCAGAGGTGCTGGCCGCGCCGGAGACGGAAATCCGGCGGCTTCTGAAGCTTGCCGGCCGCATGGGGAAGGTCCATGAGGTCGCTCATGACCACTTCTTCCAGCGCGAGGCGTTGGCGCAGATCGTGGAGATCGCGCGCGACCTCGCTGCGTCGATGCCCACAGACGAGTTCACCGCTGCTCAATTTCGTGATCGCGTGGGCAGCGGACGCAAGGTCGCCATCCATATCCTCGAATTTCTCGATCGGCACGGCGTGACGCTGCGGCGGGGAGACTTGCGCCGCCTGAACAGGCGCAAGCTGGACCTGTTCCGCCTGACAGGCGAGGGTGAGCCGCCGACGGCGCAAATTTCTGGAGGAGCATCGCCCCCGGTGGGGCGTCCGGACTTCAAATCCGGGAGGGGCCGCGAGTCGGTCTCTGGTGGGTTCGACTCCCACTCTCTTCCGCCATCCTGGTGAGCCAAGATGAACCCGACGGCTTCCTATCTGAATGACCTGAAAACGACGGCTTGGACCGCCAGGACAACCGAGGCAAGCTTCAGGCGACAAGCGGCCAATCAGATCGCGGTTCTGGAACAGGAGCGCGCTTTCGCCTTCAGGCGGCTCAACCTCATGCAGGCGATCTCGGACGCCGTGGCCTCGGCCGAAAGTGAGGAGATCGCCGTGGCCAGCGCTTTGGCCGTCCTGCGCTTGCGGCTCGGCTGGAGTGCGGACAGCGAGGCGCACACGGAAGCGATCACGCATTTTGGCCCCGTTGCGCTTGCATTGTTCCAGGCAGCGAAGCCGCCCGAGGACGAATCCGCCACCAATATCGGCGAGGCCCTTGCGATTTTCGAGCATTGGTACTCCGAATCCCGGGGATCGCCGTTCTGGCTGCTGTTCGAGCACCAGATCGTGGACACGCCGCTGGTCGATTTTTGACGCCGGACTTTTCGGCGTATCCGGACGTGAAAGCAAAGAGCGGAACGTCGCTTTTTTGCCGACGACACGATGCGGGAACCGGCGCCTCGGTCACCGCCGCAAGCAGCTGCTTTGGGCGCGGACGCCGCAAGGCGTTCACTCCCATGACATAGGAGCCATATTACGAACTTATGTCGTCGATGTTCACAAATTGACGGGCTACCTGTTGAGGCTCCACACCTATAGCATGTCGCGATCAACGATGCAGCCCTAGCCACTGTCGTGCGTTCCCCACGGAGACTGGCACTATTGTCGGGACAGCCCTTATGCTCCGCGCTGTTTGCAAGGGGAGATCTTCTGCACGACAGAAGAACCGGCTTTACTCTCAGCGACAAGAAACTTGCACCACATTCGCCAATCGGCCTGTGAC
>NZ_JAMYSC010000037.1:0-69492 GCF_040321755.1 Mesorhizobium sp. M0276
GAGAATCCTTCGACCAGGCGCTGGCCTGCTCCCGCCCCGGCGGCACCATCGGCTATGTCGGCGTGCCGCATGGCGTGAGCTTCGACGGCCAAAAACTATTCTTCGGTCAGAAGCGCATGTTGGGCGGCCCGGCGCCTGTGCGCCGCTTCCTGCCCGACCTTATGGACCGTGTGCTCAAGGGCGTGATCAAGCCCGGCAAGGTCTTCGACCTCAAGCTGCCGTTGGCCGAGGTTGCCGAAGGCTACCGCGCCATGGACGAGCGGCGCGCCATCAAGGTCATGCTTTCGGTGTGAGCGAAGATTGGACGGACGGCCTGTCCGCGCCCACAAATCAGAAAAGGAACAACGCATATGACGATGAGATTGAAGATAGCCGCCCTGGCGCTTGCGCTTTCGGTCGCCACGCCGGCTTTCTCCCAAGAGTCCCCGATCATCGGCGCATGGCGCATGAGGTCGCTCGAGGCCGGCGCCGATGGAAACCTCAAGCCCGTGCCATATTCCGGCCAGGTCATCTTCACCGAGTCCGGGACCCTCTCGGTGCAGGCCCGGAACCCCGACGCCGAGGCGCCGGACACGCCTTGCACGACGAATGGCTACGAAGCCTATTACGGGCCGGCCGCCATCAACGACCAGGACAAGACCTTCGTCATCACGGTCGAGTCCTCCCTGGTCCGCAACCTTGTCGGGAAGAGCATGAAACGCAAATTCGAAGTCTCGGACAACAAACTGGTCCTCACGCCGGACAATCCGGCCGAGGGCTGGCGCGTGACCTACGAACGTTACTGATCGGAACAGCCGGCTGTCAAAGTGTTATCGGTGGCCACAAATGGCGCGGACTTCAGACCGAAATGGCGCGATAGCGGAACTGGTGCCAATCATGGCGGCTGTCTTCGCTGGCTTCCTTCTGATCGGCTTGGCGCTACCCGTCCTGCCGCTACATCTTCACCAGCAGCTCGGCTTCGGCCCCTTCGCAGTCGGGCTGGGGACGGGCAGCCAGTTCGTCGCCTCGATGCTGTCGCGCATTGGAGCCGGAAATTATGCCGATGGGCGCGGCGGCAAGCGGGCCGTCATCGTCGGCCTCATTGCCGCTGCCCTGGCGGGGTTCATTTATCTCGGCTCGCTGGCATTGCTCGACCGACCGGTAGCGTCCGCATCGGCGCTCTTCGCCGGCCGGGCGGTACTGGGCGCGTCTGAAAGCTTCATCATCACCGGCGGTGTCGCCTGGGGCCTTTCCCTTGCGGGCGGACAGAACTCCGGAAAGGTCATAGCCTGGGTGGGCATGGCGATGTTCGCGGCGCTCGCGCTAGGCGCGCCGATCGGATCTGCGCTTTACGCGGCGAGCGGCTTCGCCGCGATCGCACTCGCGACGGTCGGCCTGCCGCTTGCGACGCTGCTTGCCATCCTGCCTATGCGTGGCACCAGTCTCGCCGCGAGCGCCGCGCGACAGTCATGGGCGAGCGTGGTGCAAGCGGTCTGGCTTCCCGGCGTCGGAGCTGCTTTCAGCAGCCTTGGCTATGGCGCGATCCTGTCCTTTGGCGCGCTGCTCTTTGCCGAACGCGGCTGGCAGCCGGTCTGGCTTCCCTTCACCGCTTATGCCGCGTCGCTGATCGCGGCAAGGCTGTGCTTCGGCCACCTGCCTGACAGGTTAGGTGGCGCCCGCGTCGCCGTGATCTTCGTGGCGGTCGAGGCGGCGGGGCTGATGCTGATCTGGCTTGCGCCCGGGCCCGTTCTCGCCGCCATCGGAGCAGGCCTGACTGGCCTTGGCTACTCGCTGGTCTATCCCGGTTTCGGTGCCGAGGCCGTAAGTCATCTTCCGCCACGCAGCCGCGGCCTGGCCATGGGACTCTATACCGTCTTCCTCGACGTGGCGCTCGGCTTCGGCAGCCCGGCGCTCGGCTTGGTCGCCGCGTCGGCCGGGCTGCAATTCGTCTTCTTCGCCGTCGCGACGGCGACGCTTCCGGCGTTGGGCATCGCTCTGCTGCTGGGTCGCCGTAACGCAACACTGTAGCTATTCTCAGGTCAATTCATGGCGCATGGCGAAGATTCACTTTCGGGTTCTTGTTCCAGCTGGCATTGCAAGCAGGCCGAATTGGGACATGCGCCCTGCCTATACGTGGCTCTTTTTTCAGAACAGGTCGCCATTCAGCCAGCCTTGTCATGATCACGGCGCGGCTGGCGACGCCTGGCCTGATTGGTCCTTGTTCGTCGTCGCGCAAATGTAATTCAGGTTCTTGGTTCCGACGGCGCCGATATCGCCGACCCGGAATCCGCTCTCGGTCAACAGCGAGGCGACCGAATGCATGTCGACATGACCATGCTTGTGGAGCCTGGGCAATCCAGACTTGCGCACCGGCCTGGCGAAATCGATGAGCAACAGCCGGCCTGCTGGCTTCAAGACGCGTGCCGCCTCGCCGATGAAGGCCGATCGAACGGGCTTCGACAGGTGATGCAGCATCAGCGTGCCGACGACGATGTCGAATTGCGCGTCCTTGAAGGGAAGCTCCTGCGCCGTCCCGTGGACGAAAGTCAGATCGAGACCGGACCGCTCGGCCTTGGCGCGCGCCCTCTTGATCATTTCGGCCGACGCATCGACGCCGGTGACGCTTCCGTCCGAACCGACCAGCCGCTTCGCGGCAATGGCAAGGGTACCCGTTCCACAGGCGACATCGAGCATCGCTTCGCCGGGCTGGAGTTTTGCCGGGCGAAGCATGAGCTCGCGAAAGCGGCCCTCGCGGCCAAAGGTCAGAACGCGCGCAAGCAAGTCATAGGCCGCCGCCCGGTGCAGGACGATGCCGATGCCCCTGTCGCTCGCGCCGTGCGCAGCGTTGCCGACCAGCCCCCGGTGACGCAGGCTGCCCCACAGCGCCAATCCCGCGATCACGGCGAGGACGAGGCCGTGGAATGCCGCCGTCCAGGCACCGGCCTGAATATAGCCCATGCCCAATTTGGCGAGGACGAGGAAGCCGGCGACCAGCGACAGCTTGGCAAGCAGGGCCAACGCAATCACCCTCTTGCGCGAATGCGATCCGTTACCGGCGTGATGATCAGATGAGTGCATGTCTGGCGACCTTCTGCTTCATTGCGGCATGCCCAAATCCGATTTGAGCTCCTGGACTTGGCGTATCATAATGGACACAATGTCTGGAAATGCTGTTGTCGGACACCGGACCGCCGAATGTCCGAAACCGGCCACTGCAGAGGGCCATGACCATGAAAATCGAACGTGCGGGCGAGCGGAACACGATCGATCGACGCGTTGCGCGGACGCGCGGCCTGCTGCAGGACGCGCTCATCGCCCTGATCCCGGAGCAGGGATATGCCGCCATAACCGTCGATGACATTTGCCAGCGGGCCAATGTTGGCAGGTCGACCTTCTATACCCACTATGCCGACAAGGATGCTCTGCGCAGCGCGACCATCGAGGCGCATCTGCGGTCGATAGGCCGCAGGCGCGAGGCGGCAAGTCAAGAAACAGGTAGCCGCCTGTTCGAGTTCAGCCTGCCCATGTTCGAGCACGCTCATGCATTCCGACCGCTTCACCACGCATTGCTTGCAAGCAGCGGCGATACGATCCACGACGAATTGCGTGAGCGTATCCGGCGAGCCGTCCGGGAAGAACTCGTCGACAAACGGATCGGCGATCGCGGCATGCCTGCGGAATTCGCAATTCAGTTCATCGCCGGCGCATTTCTTGCGGTCCTCGCCTGGTGGGTCGCCACCGACATGAACCTTTCACCGGCACAGGCAGACGACCTGTTCCAGAGGATGGCGGGAAAAGGCATCGGCGCCTGATCATTGGCACACTGGTCAAGCGATCGCCAGAACGTCGCACCTGCGAAATGACATAGGGCGCTCCGCTCATGGTGGTTCGGGCCGCGGGCCTGCTATAGACCTTCCCGCCGTTCCTCAGGCGGGCGAACCTTGCGGAACATCGCAAGCAGAAGCATATCGTAGACAATCTTCAAGGCGCCGGCGATCAGCAGCGGCCAACCGAAACCGGACATTGCGAGCAGCGAGCCGGCAAGCATCGGGCTGGCGGCTGCCGCGAGGCTGCGCGGGACAGCGGTGACACCCGCGGCCGCGGCCCGCTCACCAGGCGATACCACGGCCATGACGTAGGAGGTGCGGGTCGGTACATCCATCTGCGACAAAGCGCTCCTGATCAGCAGAAGTGCGATAACGGGACCGAGGCTCGACATGAAGGGGATGAGCAAAAGGCAAAGACTGGATGGCAGGTGTGTGAACACCATCGTGTTCACCAGCCCGATCCGTTTAGAGATTTGCACGGCCACCAGATACGACCCACCCGAAAGGATACCCGTCAAGAAGAAGATTGCGCCCGTCGCGGGGAGCGATAGCCCGAACCGTTGGAAAAGCCAAAGAGCCATCAACGACTGGACCACGAAACCGCCCGCAAAAGCGTCAAGGCTGAAAAGTGCAGCGAGCGTGAGGACGATGGTTCGAGATTTGCGTAGTGGTTCCGCCGGTACCGCTCTCGCATCGAGCGGCTCATCCGGCAGTTTCCGATAAAGGAGCAGCGCTCCGAGTCTCAGAAAGGCATAAAGCAGGAAGGCGATCTGGAGAGCTTGCTTGATGTCCAGGCCGACAACCTGTCGGAGAATGTCGGGGGCTCCGGCCGCAAGAGCACCGACCGCCCCTACAAGTGAGCCGACAAGGCTGTAGCGTGCAAAGAGCGCGGTGCGGTCGCGGTCCGTGACACTATGGGCAAGTTGCGCATGCTCCAGCGGCAGAAACACACTGACGTCGCCCGAGGATGGGTTCAACGTTCCCACGAATGCGACAAGGAGCAGCGGCCAGAAATCCTGAACCAACGCGAAGGCGCCTCCCGTGACGACCATCAGGACGGCAGCTGCGATCAGCAGGGAGCGGCGAGAGAAATGGTGTGCGACAAACCCGACGGTCAAAGTGAGCGCCGCTGAACCAGCGAGCGTCGCTGTGGCGAGAACCCCGATCTTGAAAGGGCTGAAACCAAGCGTGGCCAAATAGGCGGGAAGCAGAAGACTGACGAGTCCGTCGCCGAATGCCCTCAATCCCCTGGACGTCAACAGAAGGGCAGCTGCCGGCCTGGCACCGGCAGGCAGCAGCGAAAACCTCTGTTTGGCTAAAGGTTCGCGCGAAGCATTCGTCGGCGTCTGGGCTGCCAGGTATGCCTCCTGCCGCAAAGTGGTTGCGCCTATGGCACTGCTTAAATCGATCCCGTGGCAACGCCATAAAGCACGCCCAGGACAGAGCATGTCGCGAGCACGGGGATCATGCCGATCTTGAAACGAAACACGGCCAGCAGCGCACCGACTGTCAGCACCAGCGACGGCAGGTTGACGGAGCTGAATACCGGCACATCCACCGTAGTGCCCAGCCAGCTGACCTCACGCAGTTCGCGGAACAGCACATGAAGCGCGAACCATACTGCCAGGTTCAGGATCACACCGACCACCGCCGCCGTGATGGCAGACAGCGCTGCCGACAGGGCCTTGTTGCTGCGCATCGTCTCCATGAACGGCGCGCCGAGGAATATCCACAGGAAGCACGGAACGAATGTTACCCACGTCGTCAGCAGACCGCCGAGTGTTCCGGCGACCAGCGGGCTCAGCATTCCTGGCGCCCGGTACGCGCCCATGAAACCAACGAACTGGGTGACCATGATGAGCGGACCGGGCGTGGTCTCGGCCATGCCGAGGCCGTCCAGCATTTCTCCTGGCTTGAGCCAGCCGTAGTGCTCGACGCCTTGCTGAGCGACGTAGGCGAGCACCGCATAGGCGCCGCCGAAAGTGACCATCGCCATCTTCGAGAAGAAGATCGCGATGTCGGTGAAGACATTGCCTTGCCCAAGAAACACAAGAAGTGCCAGGACCGGCACGAGCCACAGCAGCAGACACACCGTTGCGATCTTCAGCGACCAGCTGACGGATGGCCGGGTATGCGCAGGCACCCCTTCGCCAAGCGCCGTATCAGCGTCGGCAACCTGCTTGCCGCCGACCTTGCCATGTCCGTTGCCAGACTGGAATGCAGCCCACCCTGCCCGTCCCCCGACGTAACCGATCACGCCCGCAGCCAGGATGACCAGCGGGAATGGCGCGTGGAAGAAGAACAGAGCGATGAAGGCCGCCGCCGCAAGCCCGATCATGGCATTGTTCTTGAGCGCCCGTCTGCCGATCCGCAACACCGCTTCGAGCACGATGGCAAGGACCGCCGCCTTCAAGCCGAAGAAGAGAGCCTGAACTGCTCCGACATTGCCCAAGATTGCATAGATCCAGCTCAACGCCATGATGGCGATCGCACCAGGCAGCACGAACAGGATACCGGCGACGAGGCCGCCTCTGGTCTTGTGCATGAGCCAGCCGATGTAGATGGCAAGCTGTTGTGCCTCCGGCCCGGGCAGCAGCGTGCAGTAATTGAGCGCATGCAGGAACCTGGTCTCGCCGATCCAGCGTTTCTCCTCGACGATGATGCGGTGCATCATGGCGATCTGACCCGCCGGGCCGCCGAAGCTGAGCGCGGCCACACGCGCCCACACCCGCGTGGCCTCAGCGAACGAAATGCCATGGCCGGGCGTGTCGTCTGGTCGGTTCGATGCTGTCACGGTGTTCTCTGCATTGGCCATGATTAGTACCTCGGATCAGCCGCGCTTCGAGCGGAAATATCGATAGAGGTTGTCGAACACCGAAGCGCCCTCGGCGATCCGTTGCTCGTCACCGGCATTCGCCATGGAGATCCCGGCGATCAGGCTGGCAATGCCGGTAGTTTCCTCGCGATTGAACTTGGCGTCCTTGAGATCAATATCGTGGACGACCTCGGCGATCGCCTGCAAAGCCGTATCCGTAATGCCGGCGCGACCCAGCAGCACCTCGAAGCTGCAGCGGTCGCCTTCATGGGTGATTTCGCCCTCGAACATGTCGAAGCGCAATTCGCCCTCCTTTGGCACGTATCCCTTGCCAGCGACGAAGCGGATTGTTGCGTCGGCATCGATGAAGCGACGGATCAGCCAGCTGCAGGCGATGCGGTCGACATGCACGTCCCGGCGCGTGACCCAGGTCCGGCCCTTGAGCTCACCCGGCTCGGCCGCCTTCTTCGGTTCCTTGGTCATGGTGGCATCCTCAATAAGCAGTGCCTCGAGCTCGGCGATCAGTCCCTCGACAGTGAGGCGACCGCTGGCGCCAAAGAAGTCGATTTTCACGACGTCGGCGAGCCGCTTGCGCAAACGGCCGAGTTGCGGGCGCGCTTCCGCATGTTTTTCCGATGTCGCGTCGGTCTTGATCGCTACGGCCAGATCGCGCGCTTCCTTGACGATCTCCGCATAGTCGGCGTCACGGGCTGCGTCGAAGAGCGCACGGACCTGGGTGTCGGACAAACCATCTACGAGGCGCGCCTCGCACATCATCGCCTCGCCGCCGCCAGCGACGATCTCCTTGAGGAGCCATTCGAAATCCTCCTGCATCTCGGCATTGGCCGGCAGAGCGTAAACGGTGCTTTTGACTGCGACCGCGCCGATGCCTTGCAAGCGTCGCCAGATCTTCACCCGGAAGTAGGCGGGTTTGCTCGGCAGCTGATGGATCAGGAGCAGCCAGCGCTGCTCCTGTGATTGCCCCTCACTCATAAGTGAACCGTATCACGAACAAAGCCAAATGCAACACTTGTATCATTTTTCATTCGAGCATAGCGTTCGCCCCCTCACGGATGGCCGTGCCGCAGAGTGGGGAAACCGATGCCACACCAGATCATGCCGTTGCCGTTCAAGCCGCCTCGCCTCGTCGGCCTCTCCGAGAGGCTGTTGGCAAGTCACTACGAAAACAATTACGGCGGTGCCGTTCGTCGCCTCAACGCCATCGAACAGCGGCTCGACGGGCTCGACTGGGGCGCGGCGCCAGTTTTCGACATCAACGGTCTGAAACGCGAGGAACTGGTCGCAGCCAATTCAGCAATCCTGCACGAAATCTATTTCGACGGACTCGGTGGCACCGGCAATGCCGGAGGCGATCTCGCTGCGGCTCTGGAGCGCGACTTCGGCAGCGTGGCCGCCTGGCGCGGCAAGTTCATGGCCTGTGCCAAGGCGCAGGCAGGAGGCTCGGGATGGACCCTGCTGACCTGGTCGGAGCGGCGCGACCGACTGACGATCCAATGGGCGGCGGACCACACCAACTGTCTTGCCGGCGGCCTGCCGATCCTTGCGCTCGACATGTACGAACATGCCTACCACATGGATTTCGGCACCAAGGCCGGCGCCTATGTCGATGCCTTTATGAAGAACATCCATTGGGAACGGGTCGCTGCCCGCCACCACCGGGCCGTCACGCAGCGTGATCCTTCAACAGGATCGGCATCGGACGACGCGGTTCCAGCGATTGCGCCAGAGGAACTGCGCGCGCGCCTCGATCAAGGAGAAGATCTCGTGGTGCTCGACGTCTGCCTTGCCGAGGATCTGGCAAAGCGCGGCGACATGCTGCCGGGGGCCAAGCTCCGCGCGCCCGAGAAGATCGCCGATTGGGCGGATGAACTGCCGACGGACAGGCCGGTCATCGTCTATTGCGTCTACGGCTTCCAGGTCAGCGGTGACGCCGTCGCCGAACTGCGTCGCCGCGGCGTCAATGCGAGTGCGCTTTCAGGCGGCATTGCCGCTTGGCATGCGATCGGCGCGCGCACTGTCCCTCTGATAGTCAACGAAGAAAGGATTGCGCCATGAAATGGATTACTCGCGAACGTCCGGTCATCGACCGCATTGCCTGCCCCTGGCTAATTGCGCGTTTCATCGACAAGGAACCTGAGTTCCTCTTCGTGCCGCCCGATCAGGTGATCCGAGTTGCCCAGGAAACGGGCGCCACGCCTTACGACGTGCCCGGCGTCGAATTCACGCATGTCGGCGACGGCTGCAGTTTCGACACCTTTGTTTCCAAAAATGGGCTCGAGCGCGACCCGGCGATCGTAACCATTGCCGCGATCGTACGCGGCGCCGACACGGACCGGCACGATCTCACGCCACAGTCGGCAGGGTTGCTGGCGATCTCCATGGGTCTGCGGGACCTGACGCCCGACGACCACGAAGTGCTGAAGCATGGCTTCGTCATCTATGACGCGCTCTACGCGTGGGCTTCGGGCCGCAAGGCGGAAACGCATAGCTGGCCACCCGCTATCAAGCCGGCGGCCGCATGACGAATTGGGCAATGGGGGCAGATCACAAGGAGAAACTCCATGCATGCAAAACTCGTAACCGGAGCAATGCTGATCGCGATGTCGGCGCTGCTCCAACCGGCATCGGCGGCACCCGATTGGCAAACAATCGCTAAGGCGCTCGGCAAATCCGGAACCGAGACGCCTGGCGGTGTCTACCGGGTGGGCTTGCCTCGAACGGACCTGACGGTATCGCTCGATGGCATATCCCTGAAACCCGGATTTGCGCTTGGAGGCTGGATCGCGTTCGAACCCATGAGGAAACAGACCATGGTCATGGGCGACATCGTTCTGACGCAGGACGAGGTGAACCCGGTCATGAAGAAGCTGGAAGAAGGCGGGATCGAGATCACCGCAGTGCACAACCACCTGCTGCGCGCGGAGCCGATGACGCTCTACATGCACGTGTTCGGCCAGGGCGATCCCGTCACGCTCGCCACGGCGCTTCATGCCGGATTGGCGCTGAGCAAAACACCGATGGGAGGCGACGCCCAGCCACAAGCCTCCGCGCAGCAGATCGGCTTCGACGCGGCCGGTGTCGACCAAACTATGGGTTATGAGGGTAAGGCCAATGGCGCGGTCTACCAGTTCACGATCCCGCGCGCTGAGCCGGTCGAGGAAAACGGAATGGAAGTGCCGGCGGCCATGGGCTCGGCTATAGCGATCAATTTCCAATCGACAGGTGGCGGCAAGGCGGCGATCACGGGTGATTTTGTGCTGACGGCAAAGGAGGTCAATCCGGTTATCAATGCCATGCAGGACAACGGCATCGAGATCACCGCGTTGCATAGCCACATGCTCGGTGAGAAGCCGCGGCTCTTCTTCATGCATTTCTGGGCGAACGACGATGCACAGAAGCTGGCGAAAGGACTGCGCGCAGCCCTCGACAAAGTCGCCGTCAAGAAGAGTTAGATTGGGTGTCCGCGCGCGTCCTACGGCGGAGTTCGGCCGGCTCGGAGCGAACGGCCTTCTTCCCGCCGCCTCGGGAACCGTTCTCTGGCGCTGCGTCTCTCCGCCATCAGCATTGCGCCGGAGATCGCCTTTCCATCGCATACGAGCGGCGGGCCGGGTTGTTGTGAACCGATACGTCCGGAACGATCGAAGGCCCGCTTCGTTCTGATTGGATGGACTGGATTAGACTAAGCCTCCTGGCGTTGGCGGGGTTCCTCACCTGGACACTGAACACCCTCTCGGCCGGAGGCGGGGGTCTGTTGCTGATCCCCGCAGTGGCTTTCATCACAGGCAGCGCGGCGGTTGCGCCGGTCATCACCTTGACAGAGCTCATCGGCAATCCCGTCCGCGCCCTGGCCTTTCGGCGCGACATCGATTGGAGCCTGGTCCGTTGGTACCTGCCCGGCGCCATCGCCGGTGCCGCGGCGGGCTCCTGGCTCTTCGCCAACAGTCGGGCGGAATGGCTCCAGATACTCATAGGGATCTATCTGATCAGCGCAGTCTGGGAATTTCGCGGCGGCGCGCGCGAGCGGAGCTACCGAGCCCGCCGCTGGTGGTTTCTCCCGGCCGGCCTGATCGTCGCCCTGTTGTCGGCGCTGATGGGCACTGTGGGACCCGTCCTGAATTCGCTTTATCTGAACTACGGTTCGGAGAAGGAGACGTTGGTCGCCACGAAATCCGTGAACTCGTTTGTGACCGATGTCGTGAAGATCGCGGTATTCACCGGACTCGGCGCGCTCGGTGGTCAGGCGGCTATATACGGCATAGCCGCGGGTTTGGGCGCCGCGCTTGCCAATCTGCTGGCCAAGCCCTGGCTCGAACACCTGAGTGGACAACAGTTCCGCCGCCTAGTGGTCGCTCTCATGGCTATGAGTGGAGCGCTGATGATCTGGAACCAGCACAGCTTCGTTGTGCAGGCCTGGCGGGCGGCCGGGCTCTAACCCGCTCAGGTTGGAGAAGCTTCGCCCGGTTCCGCTAGTCGACCTAATGATGGTGACCTTCGGGTTCGACCATCTTGAACGGCAGCACCTGTTCGCGATCTTTCGCGGTCAGCACCAGATTTGCCTGGAACTCATGCGGCTCGTCAGGAGCCACCGTACTCTCAAGCCGATGATGGTTGTCGGCGACGGCTTCGAGGCGAAGCGTCTCTGGCCCGTTGGGACGGTCGATGATCACCGTCGCTGTCAAATCATCGGTGTGCCGTTCTATGGTCAGCCGCATCCGCTCGCCGGCCGCCGTGTCGACGATTTCCAACGTCCCTTCAGCCAGATCGCAGGCGACCTTGAAGGGCTCCGTCGCATGATGGTGAGCATGAGAGGCTTCCGCGCCAGTGACGGCCGACCCGGCCGGGCTCACCAGGCGGACATTGGCTTCCGCCAACGCCGGCAAGTGGGCGAACAGCTCCTCCTTGAGGGCTTCGGTAACACCCAGCACGTCCTTGGCCGTTGCCTTATCGGCGACACTGATGGCGACGTCGGCATGCAGGCGATGACCGATCCAGCGTGCCTGCACGCCTTCGACGCGCCCGATGCCCGACACGTGATCGGCGGCATGATGGATTTCGTCGATGACGCCGGGCTCGACTCCATCGAGCATGCGCGTCAACACGGCTTTTGACGACTGCCAGACGATGGCGAAAATCGCCACGGTGATCAGCAGCCCGATGATCGGATCGGCAAGCGGAAACCCCAGCCAGACGCCGATAGCGCCGAGCACGACCGCCAGGCTGGTAAAGCCGTCGGTGCGGGCATGATAGCCGTCTGCGATCAACGCCGCGCTGTTGATCTCTCGCCCGACGCGGATACGAAATACGGCGACCGCTTCGTTGCCGATGAAGCCTATGAGGCCGGCGATGGCGACCCAGCCAAGAAATGCGATGGGCCGCGGATTGATCAGCCTGTCGATCGCCTCATAGCCAGCGACGACGGCACTGAAGAGGATGATGAGAACGATGACGATCCCAGCCAGATCCTCGACCCGGCCCAGCCCGTAGGTGAACGTCTTGCTCGGTTTGCGGCGGGCCAGCACGAACGCGATCCACAGCGGAATCGCAGTGACCGCGTCGCCGACATTGTGGATCATGTCGGCCAGCAGCGCCACGCTGCCGGAGAGGAACACGACCACAAGCTGGAGCGCTGCCGTGATGGCCAGAACGACGAATGACCATTTGATCGCCCAGATGCCGCGCGTCGTCGTGGCGATCGTCGGGTCGATGACGCCATGGGTGTGGCCATGGCGACCATCACCGTGGTCATGTCCGTGGCCGCTGAAGCCCTCTGTCATAGGGCCGAAGCCGAACCAGTCCCGCACTCTACCAAGCATGACGTTACTCACAGGTACTTGGTAATATCCTTGAACTCGTCGATCGAGCGGCGCTGCTCGCGCGCCAAGGGCCCGACGACGTCTTCAAGGCAATGGTTGAGATGATCCTGGATCAGGGTCTTCTTGGCTTGCGAGATGGCCTTCTCGACAGCATGAAGCTGCTGGGCGAGGTCGAGGCAGGGCCGGCCCGCTTCGATCATGTCGATGACGCCCTTGAGATGTCCATCGGCCCTTTTCAGGCGCTTGACGATATCGGGATGGGTTTCATGGATGTGGGGTTGGCCGCTCATGCGACGGATACTATCCTCCTGGAGGGGATGCGACAAGCCTCAGAAGGGCCGCCCCTAGCCATTGCGAAACTTTTTGAGAGTCGCCCCATTCCCACCAAGGATGATATTCCTATCTTGGGAATGTAAAGCCCGATTGATATGGCCCGGATGCGGTTTTCGTTCCGCTGTCAACTCGAAGGCGGACCGGTGCCCGCCTTCGACGGTCGGCCTAGCTGCCCATCTTCTTCGCCATCGCGCAGAATTCTGCATGCGACTTGTTAAGCGTGGTATCGCCGCAGTCTTTCAACACCGCCTTCTGTTCATCGGGTTTCATGGCCATCCATGCGGTCTTGAAATCCTTTTCCGTCCTCAACGTTTTCATCCCGGCGTCCGTGAAGAACGGTGACATCTTTGCCGGATCGTCGAGTGCGGATGTGCTGCCAGCAGCTGCGGCGCCGGCCATCATCGCAAGCGCCATCGCGCCCATTGTGAGCATTTTCATGTTCATTGTTTCCTCCGTCGTTAGGTCATTCAGCATGACCTTTGGGGAAACGTGGATCACTGAACTCGGTTCCCGGCGCGTTCCATTAGCCCAACCCCCTGCATGATGAATTTGTAGATCGTGCCTACAAAAAAGCCCGCCGCTGCTGAGGGTGAGCGACGGGCCTTGCTATGGCGGCACTGTAACACAGCCGCCTAGGAATGATGCCCCGGATGGGAAAGGAAAGCAGACATGATCGCCGTGTGGTTCGCTATCCCGGCGCGTTTAGTTGGGATCGCCGGACCTTGAGCCCCCGTGGGCACCGCCACCGGCATTGTCTGATCCGCCGTGCTGGTTGTCGGACTGACCTCGCCCGAACTTATAGCCGCTATTGGAGGAGCCTACGTGAACGTGGTTCTTGTCACCTGATCCTTTACCGGAACGTGATCCACTTGATTTGGCCACCGCCTCGGAGTTCAAACTTGTGCCGAGCAGAAGTGTTATGGCCGGCGGCGTCACGGCCGCGAAACGGCCAGCCTTCTTCAGAAAGTCGCGGCGCGCTTTGGCCTCCGGAACCTGCTTGTTTTGCCCTGTGCTTTCGGTTGCCATTTCAGCACTCCTTTAAGCTACCCTAGTCTTGCATTGCAGAAAATAACATTGCTCCAAAAGGCTTAGGATAGCGGGTTTCAAGTCTTGATCAGTAGGGAATGGAAACGTTAGTGGGACGCGCATGCCGAAACCAAAATGCTGACTTAAATTCAAATTGCGCACTACCGAGGAGCTCGTCAAAGAGTGGACGCGAGCCAGTAATTTGACGGAACGCGATAGGCATTTCGCATATCAGTCCGACCTCCTGTATGCTTGGCGCAAGAGCATGGGAGAAAAGCCGTGTCCCGAGAGCGTGACGCGCGTATGTGGCGCGAGGCCGGGAAACTTGTGGAATCCGGCGACTACGAAGGGTGGCAGGTCATCGAATGGGAGCTTCGCAAAAGAGGGTTCCCACGCGCCAAGCTATTGCTTGATAACGATCGGATCCGCGACAAATTGGATCAGCTCTGCAAGAGCGCACAGGCGCAACGCGCCTATGCCAACCGGACCTAACGGCCAGAAGCGCCCGCCGCTGTGATCGGCAATGCGTCCGCGCATTGCGAACGAGTCTAACGATCTGCGATCTGCGAAACCAAGACGCGGCTCTGGTTTCGGCGTCGCTTTGCTCAGATCGCCGTCGTGGTCATCCTATCAACCGCCACGATTATCACCATCCGGACCTGTTGTTCGGGCCACAGTGGTTTTCCGAAAGGAAGAGCACAACGGCAACAAAGCAGATCAGGAGAAGCGTCGCAAACGTGTTCGCGATCATCTCACGAGGCATCCAATGATGAGCGCCCGCTACTAGGGTGGCGCAATGACGGGCGCCCCATCTGCTGCGTGGCGACCGTCCTGTCGTCGAGCAGACCAGTCTCGCAATCCTCAGGCCGAGCCATCGAATTGATGCCCCGCAATCACGCTCAAGAAAACCTGCCCGAACTCCTTCAGCTTTGCCGCGCCCACGCCATTCACTTCGGCGAAAGCGTCGAGATCGCGCGGGCGGCGCTCGGCCATGTCGATCAGCGTGCGATCGGAAAATACGACATAGGCAGGCACCTGGCGCTCTTTGGCCAGGCGCAGGCGCAAGGATTTGAGCGTGGCCAGCAGAGATGCATCCACGCCTTCCGCGTTCATACCCTCGGCCGCTCGCATCTTGCGCAAGGCGCGGCTGCGCACCTCTACACGATAGTGGAACGGCATCTCGCCACGACCGAGTGCATGGCCCTTTTCGGCGATGGCGAGACCACCATGGCCGCTCGGATCCGGCTCCAGGAAACCGCCCGCGGCGAGCTGCCGGATCAGCGACAGCCAGAAATCCTTCTTGTGCGCCAGCCCGCTGCCGAAGCTGGCGAGCCTCTGGTGGTTCCTGGCCAGCACCTTCTCGGTTTCATGACCGAGCAGAATGTCGATGACATGGCCGGCACCGAAACGTTCGCCGCTCTGTGCGATGGCCGCCAGGATGGTCCGTGCTTCCGCTCCGCCATCGGCGCGCGGCGCCTGATCGAGACAGGTGTCGCAATTGCCGCAAGGCTGCGCTTCCTCCCCGAAATAGCCCAGCAGCACCTGGCGGCGGCACTGCGCCGTCTCGCAATAGCCGATCAGCGTGTCGAGCCGGCGATGCGAACGCCTTTTGTGCTCGACGGCAGCGTCCTCGTCGTCGATGAACAGCCTGCGCATGCGGATATCGCCAAGGCCGAACAGCATATGCGCTTCCGCATCCCGCCCGTCGCGGCCGGCGCGGCCGATCTCCTGGTAGTAGGCCTCCAGACTGCCCGGCATATCGGTGTGGAAGACATAGGCGACGTCAGGCTTGTCGATGCCCATGCCGAAGGCGATGGTCGCCACCATGACGACGCCGGACAGCGTCATGAAAGCGTTTTGATTCGCGTCACGCGCCTCCTTGCTCATGCCGGCATGATAGGCGAGCGCGGTGACGCCGTTCTTTTCGAGGAACGCCGCCATCTCCTCTGTCTTCTTGCGCGACAGGCAATAGACGATGCCGCTGCGGCCGGGATGACGCTCGACGAAGCGCAGCAACTGGCGCTTGCTATCCTGCTTGGCCTCGATGGCAAGCTTGATGTTCGGCCGGTCGAAGCCCAGCACCAGGGTTTCGACACGCTCAGCAAACAGCCGGGCTTCGATGTCGGTGCGCGTGCTCTCGTCGGCGGTCGCGGTCAGCGCGATGATCGGCACATTGGGGAAAATGCCGCGCAGCCGCGACAAGTCCTCATACTCGCGCCGGAACGCCGGGCCCCATTGCGAGATGCAGTGCGCCTCGTCGACGGCGATCAGGCTGATATCGAGCCTGGCCAGCGCGTCGAGCATCCGTTCGGTCATCAGCCGCTCCGGCGCGAGGTAGAGCAGGCGCGTCTGGCCCGAAGCGACGCGTCGCCAGGCGGCGATATTGGCGTCGCGGTCGATCGAGGAGTTGATCGTGTCGGCCGCCACGCCGGCAAGGCGCAAGGCGGCGACCTGATCCTGCATCAACGCCACCAGCGGCGAAACGACAATGGTGAGCCCGCCCAGAACCAGCGCCGGCACCTGGTAGCAGAGCGATTTGCCCGCACCCGTCGGCATGACGGCCAGCACGTGCCGCCCGGCCAGCAGCGCATCCATGACATCGGCCTGGCCGGGGCGAAAATCATCGAAGCCGAACACGTCCTTCAGCACGCGCCGCTTGGGATCCTGCTCTTCTGTCGCGATGACAGCCGCCTGCATCACGGAGCGTCCGTGGTCGGCGCGCTTACCGCCATATCGTACCCGAACTCGGCACAGAAGCGCCCGACGCGGGCGAGAAATGCCGGCGACAGGCCCCTGAGATAGATCCGCAATTCTTCATTGCTTTCCCATTTTCTCAACGATGTCACCCGGATCGGATTGTCCGGATCCTCGCTGAAGCGAATCCGCGGCGTCAGCCCGAACGACTGCGCGATCCTCTCCTGCATGGCATCGGGCGCGCCGACCATGTCTTCGTAACGAACAAAAAGTATCTGCCTGTGCGGCTGTGCCTTCTTCAGCTTTATCAGCGCGTCGTATTCGGCCAGCCAGCGCTGCGGCGTGACGTGGAACCGACGCTCGTTGCGTGTTTGCGGATGCGAACTTGTCAGCGTGTCGAATGGGTGGCGCACGCAATAAATCAAGCCAATGGACGCAGGCAACTTCGCCAAATGCGCAAAGCTGCGCGCATCGCGCTTGACGACGAGGTTGGATTCCGGCCGGTCCAGCATGTCCAGGATTGTGTATCGCGCTTCGGGCGGATGGACGAAAGTGTCCTCGAAACACCTCATCAGCCGCTGTGTCAGTGTCGTCCCGCTGCGCGCACAGCCCGAGATGAAAATTCTGTTGGCCGGCGTCGCGCGTGCGTATGTGCGTGTTTGCATGCGCCGTTTCAGGGACAGTGGTACCAGCCGCTGAAACTCCCGCACGACCCTCCGCGTGGCCGCACCGAACGCAACCTCAAGCCTGAGAGCGCCCTTCATCCGCAATTCCGCTTGCATAATACGGCGACCCGATCTTGCATCAGCGCCACCCAGTGCAAAACCTGCCGCTTGGGGTCCACGGCCAAGATGCTCGTCGCCCGCACTTGCATCAGGCAGACACCGAGCCGACATTTCGTGAATTGGAGAGGATGTGGAAACCGGTCAAAACGACTCTCCGCATGGGCACCTTGCCTTAGCCCAGCAGGCATCGGACCACAACAGGAACAGGTCAGTATAACAGGCCAACCGATCGGCGGCATCGAGCAAGGGCGGGCCTTCCCCAAGGGCACCCGCACCCCGCTGGTTCCCTCACGCACCACGATGTAAGCTCGGCCCGGCAAGCCAGGGAGGGCGCGATGCTGCAGACCAGACAGGATGCTCTCGGCGAGCGTTTTCGCTTGCAGCGTACGGCCTTCGAGGCGCAGCCTTTCCCCGACAATGGCGTCCGCAAGGATCGCCTGAAGCGCCTGCTGGCGCTGACCGGGCGGCATGAGGCCGAGATCTGCGCGGCCATTGACGCCGACTTCGGTGGCCGTTCCGCGCACGAGACGCGGCTTGCGGAATTGTTTGTCGTGCGCGCCGGCATCCGCCACGCGCTTTCCCATCTCAGCGGCTGGATGCGCGAACGTCGCGTTGCCACGAGCATGCCGTTCCTGCCGGGCAGAAATCGCCTCATCGCGCAGCCGCTCGGTGTCGTCGGCATCGTATCGCCCTGGAACTATCCCTTCCAGCTCGCTGTCGCGCCGGTGACCGCCGCCCTTGCCGCCGGTAACCGCGTGCTCATAAAACCTTCCGAACTGACGCCGGCGTTTTCGGCGCTGCTGGCCGAACTCGTTGCCGAGCATTTCGCGCCCGACGAGCTCAGCGTCATCACCGGCGATGCCGAGATGGGCAAGGCGTTCGTGTCGATGCCTTTCGATCATTTGCTGTTCACCGGCTCGACATCGGTCGGACGCCAGGTCGCGATCGCGGCGGCCGCCAACCTGACCCCGGTTACTCTCGAACTCGGCGGCAAGTCGCCGGCGATCTTCGATCCGTCATGCGATCTCGACGCGGCGGTATCCAGCGTCGCCTATGGCAAGCTGTTGAATGCCGGGCAGACCTGCATCGCACCCGACTATCTGCTGGTGCCGAAGGGACAGGCAGAAACGATCGCTGCCAAGCTCGCAATGGCGATCGCGAAGCTCTATCCGACCTTGCGCGACAATCCCGATTACACCGCCATTATCAGCGACCGGCATCACCAGCGCCTGCGCGACATGATCGCCGAGGCGCGTGATGCCGGCGCCGAAGTCACTGAAATCAACCCGGCCGGAGAGGAACTTGGCGCCACAAGCCGGAAATTGCAGCCAACCCTGGTCCGCAACGCCGGTGTAAACCTGCGGTTGATGCGCGAAGAGATTTTCGGGCCGGTGCTGCCGATCGTCGAATATGACGGGATCGACGAGGCGATCGGCCATGTGAACCGGGCAGACCGGCCGCTGGCGCTTTACTGGTTCGGCCGCGACAGCGGCAATCGTCAACGCATCCTGCATGAGACGGTCGCCGGCGGCGTCACCATAAACGACTGCATGCTGCATCTGGTGCAGGAGAACCAGCCTTTCGGCGGCGTCGGCGCCAGCGGCATGGGCGCCTATCACGGCGAATGGGGTTTCCGCACCTTCAGCAAGGAGAAGCCGGTTTTCCACCAATCCCGCCTGAGCGCCGGGGCCTTGCTGCGCCCGCCCTACGGCAAGACGTTCGAGCGGCTTTTCAGCCTGCTCCGGCACATCACCTGACCGAACGCAGCCACCCAGCCATCACGACCATCCGCGCATTAAGACTATCTTCACCATCATGCGGCAGCTTCCGCATCCTGCGGTCATGTCTTGAGTACCGCGGCGCCACAAGCGCCCAGGCAACAACCCGCGCCTCTTCAGGGGCGCGGGTCTTCCCTGCTCGATCTCCCACCGTTAAGCGAGGAAATCGGCCCGGTGCGGCGTAAAACTGTCGACCAAACGCCCCGCTTCGAGCGCCTTGACGCCGTGCACCAGACCCGAAGGCACGATGAAGCTGCCGCCGGCCGCAATGGTTTCGGTCCGGCCGTCGATGGTCACCTCGAAGCGACCCTCGGCGACGTAGCTTGCCTGGACATGCGGGTGCGAATGCAGGGCACCGACGCCACCCTTGTCGAAGCCGAATTCGACCATCATCAATTCATCGGTGTGCAGGAGAACGCGTCGCCTGTTGCCGTCCGGCGTCGCCGTCCACGCGCCCTCGCCGGCATGCGCGAAAATCTTTGCGGTCATCTTCTTCTCTCCTCAACGCGCCAGCCAGCCGCCATCCACCGGCACCACCGCGCCATGCATGTAGTTCGACGCCGGCGCCAGCAGGAACACGGCGGCATCGCCAATGTCTGCCGCTTCGCCCCAGCGGCCGGCCGGTATGCGCACCAGGATGGCGGCGCTGCGGTCGGGATCGGCGCGCAGCGCCTGCGTGTTGTTGGTCTCGATATAGCCCGGCGCGATGGCGTTGACGTTGATACCCTTTCGCGACCATTCGCAGGCGAGCAGCCGGGTGATGCCGAGCACGCCATGCTTTGAGGCGGTATAGGACGCGACCCGTATGCCACCCTGGAAACTCAGCACCGAGGCGATGTTGACGATCTTGCCCTGACGCCTGCCGGCCAGGACACGCCTAGCAAAGGACTGGCAGAGCAAGAAAGCCGTCTTCAAATTGAGGTCCATGACGTCGTCCCAATCGGTCTCGCTGAGATCGACGGCATCGGCGCGCCGGATGATGCCGGCATTGTTGACCAGTCCGTCGAGCGGACCGCTTTCGTTCCAGATACGGTCGAGCAACGGACCCGCTGCCGACGTATCGGCAAGATCGGCGCTGACCGCCTCGAATTGTCCGCCCAAAGCGGCGACCCTGCTTGCCGTATCGTCCATCGACGAGCGGCCGACGCCGATCACCACGCCGCCGGCGCGTGCGATCGACACCGCGATGCCCTGGCCGATGCCGGTGTTGGCGCCGGTCACCAGAATGCGCTTTCCGGCAAGGCTGAAGGCGGAGAGGTCGCTCACCGCAGATCGTCCAAGCTTACCGGATCGACATCGGTATAGTCGACATTGTCCCCGGCCATCGCCCAGATGAAAGCATAGTTGGAGGTGCCGGCGCCCGAATGGATCGACCAGCCCGGCGACAGCACCGCTTCCTCGTTGCGCACCACCAGATGGCGCGTTTCGTCCGGCTCGCCCATGAAGTGGAAGACGCGCGCCGTCTCGGCCAGGTCGAAATAGAGATAGGCCTCCATGCGCCGGTCATGCACATGGCACGGCATGGTGTTCCACACCGAGCCCGGCGCCAGCTGCGTCATGCCGACCACCAGCTGGCAGGTCTTTGCACCCTCGGCATGGATGAACTGGAAGATCGAGCGTTCGTTGCAGGCATCCTTGCTGCCGAGATCGAGGCGCTTGGCATCGCCGATGCGGATCAGCCGGCTGGGCCAGGCGTGATGCGCCGGCGCGCTGAGCAGATAGAATTTTGCCGGCACGCCCTTGTCCGCCGACGCGAACGACACGTCGGCTGTTCCCATGCCGAGATAGAGCATGTCGCGCGCCTGCAATTCAAAGGACTGGCCGCCGGCCTCGATAACGCCTGCCTCACCGATGTTGACGGCGATCAGCTCGCGGCGGTCGAGGAAGTTCTTGGTGCCGGTCGGCTTGATCGCTTCCAGTTGAAGCGGCAAGCCGGTCGGCACGGCGCCGCCGACGATCATGCGGTCGTAATGGGTGTAGGTTAGGCTGATGCGGCCGGGCTGGAACAGGCCGTCAATGTGGAAATTGTGACGCAGCTCATCGGTTGCCATCGCCGCGGCGGCGACCGGATCGATGGCAAATCGTGAGGTGAAGTCGGTATGGCTCTGGCTCATTATAGTCCTGACTTGAGATGATTATTCGCCGCTAGCGGCGGCTTTGACCGAGTCGGTGTAGAAAGCCTGACGCGCATGGAGGCGCTCGCGGTAGCGCTGCTGGCTGGCGGTGAGGTGTTTCCGCATCGCCTCACGCGCAGCCTCGGCATCGCCCGATGTAATGGCGTTGAGGATCACCAGATGCTCGCGCTGCAGCCCGCGCTGGTAGCTGTCGGACTGCACAAGCTCGGTCGACCAGGGAGAAGTCACGTCGCACGGAATGGCACGCCGGCCGAGCACGTCGAGCATCTCGACATAGAACGGGTTGTTGGTGGCGCTGGCGATCGCGCGGTGGAAGGCGAGGTCGGCCGGGCCGGTCGGCTCGCTGGCGAGCAGCAGCCGCTCGAACTCGAAGAACGCTTCCTGGATCGCCGCCTCCTGCGCGGCGTTGCGGCGGATGGCGGCGATCCCGGCCGATTCGATCTCGATCGCAAGCCGCACTTCGAGGACGTTGAGCGCGATCGAATCCTTGCTGCCCATGTCGGCGGCCAGCGCGCCGAACATCGTCGAGATGTGCTCGGTGACGAAGACGCCGGCGCCCTGGCGCGGCTCGACCAGCCCATCGGCGGCAAGCTTGGCCAGGGCCTCGCGGATGACGGTGCGGCTGACGCCGAAGGTCTCGGTCAGCTGGCCCTCGGTCGGCAATTTGTGGCCAGGCTGAATCTCGCCCGCCTGCAGCTGCCTGCGGATCGCCGCGACGACGGTTTCCGACAGTTTGGGTTTTCTCTCGACCTTGAGGTCGGTTGCGGCAGCGGACACGTGGTGGTCTCCTTAAGCAATCCCGGAAAAGCGTGAAACGTTTTCCGTCCGGAATTGCGTCAAAACTCTAGTGGAACAGGCTCGGCAGCCACAATGAGATCTCCGGTATGTAGGTGACAAGCATCAACACGACGAAAGCCGCGCCGTAGAACGGCCAGATCGAGCGCATCGCCGTCCAGATCGGGATCCGTCCGATGGCGCAGCTGACGAACAGCACCGCCCCCACGGGTGGCGTGCACAGGCCGATGCCGAGATTGAGGATCAGGATGACGCCGAAATGCACGGGGTCCACGCCATAGGCCATCACCACGGGCAGGAAGATCGGCGTGGTGATGATGATCAGTGGCGACATGTCCATGAACGTGCCGAGGATGAGCAGCACCACATTGATCATCAGCAGGATGACCAGCTTGTTGTCGGACACGGACTGCAGGAAGGCGACGAGCGCGGCGGGGACCCTGAGATAGGCCAGCAACCAGCCGAAGGCGGCAGCACAGCCGATGATCATCAGCACCATTGCCGTCGTGCGCACGGCCGCCGTTGTGGCGGCGACGAAGTCGTTCCAGCTCATCGAGCGGTAAATGACAAGCGTCACCAGGAAAGCGTAGACGATGGCGATGCACGAGCTTTCAGTGGCCGTGAAGATGCCGGAGCGGACGCCGCCGAAGATAATGCCGATCAGGACCAGGCCTGGAATCGCGGCGACAAGCAGTTGCAATGCGCGGCCGAAACCCGCGAACGGCTCGGTCGGATAGCCGCGACGGCTGGCGACCCAATAGGCGGTGATCATCAGAGACAGCGCCAGCAGCAGGCCGGGTATAACGCCCGCGGTGAACAGGTCGGCGATCGAGATGCGCCCGCCGGCAGAGATTGAATAGATGATCATGTTGTGCGAGGGCGGGATCAGCAGCGCAATGATGGCGCCGACGGAGGTGATGTTGACGGCATAGTCGATGCCATAGCCGCGCGCTTTCATCTGCGGGATCATCAGCCCGCCGACCGCCGAAGCATCGGCCACGGCCGAGCCGGAAATGCCGCCGAACATGGTCGAGGCAGCGATGTTGACCTGCCCCAGCCCGCCACGCAGGTGACCGACCAGGGAACCGGCCAGCGCCACCAGCCTGGCTGCGATACCGCCACGCACCATCAGGTCGCCGGCGAAGATGAAGAACGGGATGGCCATCAGCGAAAATACGCTGACGCCGGAGTTGAGACGCTGGAACACCACGAGCGGCGGCAGGTCCAGCACCAGCACCGTCGCGAAGCTGGCGACGCCGAGGCAGAACGCGATCGGTGTGCCGATGATCAGCAGGAAGACGAAGGTGCCGAACAGAACCGTCAGTGCCATCACAGACCCTCCTCGCCCGTGGCGTACTGATCAGCATCGACCGGCAGTCCTGCAAACCGCCCGGCCAGCCGCTCAAGCGAAAACAGGCAGACAAGCGCGCCGCCCAGGATGACCGGCAGGAAACCGACGCCGCCCGGGAAGGCAAGAGACGGCATCACCGTGTTCCAGGTCAGCCTGGCAAGCTGGACACCGTAGACGATCATGCCGGCGCCGAAGGCGAGCACGACGATGTCCGAAATGCTGCGCAGCACCGCCTTGGCGGCGGTCGGCAGGAAATAGAGCAACACATCGAACCCCAGATGGGTGCGCTCGCGAACACCGACCGCTGCCCCCAGGAAGATGAACCAACCCATCAAAAGCACCGAGAAGGGTTCCGTCCAGCTTGGCGAACTGTTGAGGATATAGCGTGAAAATACCTGCCAGAAGATGATCACCGTCATCAGGGTCAGCCCGATGCCGCTGACCCACAGCGCAAGCTTCGCCAATCCTGACAGCAGCCGCTCTATTGCGAGCCAAAATGGTTTCATATGCGCGCCTCCCCCGGATGATGGCGCGGACAACGCGCCATCATTAGCCACGAACGAATTTACTTGGTTGCCTGGATACGCGACGCGAGGTCTTTCAACTCGGGCGTCGACAGATACTTGTCGTAGACCGGCTTCATCGCATCGATCAGCGGCTGTTTGTCGATCTCGCTGACCTTGACGCCGGCCTTCTCGACAATGTCGCGCGACTTCTTCTCCTGCGCGTCCCACAATTCGCGCATCTTGACGACGCTGTCTTTTGCCGCTTGCCGGACGATCGCCTGGTCTTCCGGCGTGAGCTTGTCCCAGCTCGCCTTCGACATCACCAGCACTTCCGGAACGATCTGGTGCTGGTCCATGGTGTAGTGCTTGGCAACCTCGTAGTGCTTGGCGGATTCGAAGCTCGGCCAGTTGTTCTCGGCGCCGTCGATGACGCCCGTCTGCAAAGCCGAATAGACCTCGCCATAGGCCATCGGCGTGGCATTGGCGCCCAACGCATTGACCATGTCGACGAACACATCGGACTGGATGACACGGAATTTCATGCCCTTCATGTCGGCCATCGAAGTGATGTCCTTCTTGGTGTTGTAGAAGGAGCGCGCGCCGGAATCGTAGAAGGCGAGGCCGACGAGGTCATGCGCCTCGAAAGCCTTCAGGATCTCATCCCCGATCGGCCCATCCATCACATGCCGCATATGATCGACCGATCGGAACATGTACGGCAGAGACGGAACCGCCGTTTCCGGAACGACGCCGTTGAACGGTCCCATCGAGACGCGGTTGAGGTCGATGACGCCGGCCTGGGTCTGCTCGATCGTGTCCTTTTCCTCTCCGAGCTGCGCCGAATGATAGACCTCGACCGAATAGCGGCCATTGGTACGCTGCTTGATCAGGTCGCCCATGTATTTGACCGCCTCGACGGTCGGATAGCCGTCGGGATGGGTATCCGATGACCTCAGCACGGTGTCGGCATTGGCAATGCCGACCAGCAGCGAGCCGAAGGCAAACGTGGCCGCCGTCAATTTCGAAAAATGCAACATGACTTCCTCCCTTTTAAGATCGTAGCGCCCGGCTCAGAGCCGGTACGCCTTCTTCGCAAGCGTGTAGGCAAGCTCCCGCGCCAGCTCATGCGCCTCGTCTTCGCGCAGCCTGTGCTCGGCGACGAGACGCGCGAGGAACGCGCAGTCGACCCGGCGCGCCACATCGTGACGCGCCGGAATGGATGGAAAGGCGCGGGTGTCGTCGTTAAAGCCGACGGTGTTGTAAAAGCCGGCCGTCTCGGTGGTCATCTCGCGGAAGCGCCGCATGCCTTCCGGGCTGTCGTGAAACCACCAGGCAGGCCCGAGCTTCAGCGCCGGATAGACGCCGGCAAGCGGCGCCAGTTCGCGCGCATAGCTGGTCTCGTCGAGCGTGAAGAGGATGATCGTGAGGTCGCGCTCCAGCCCGACGCAGTCGAGCAGCGGTTTCAGCGCCGTCACATAGTCGGTCCGGGTCGGGATATCGAAACCCTTGTCGCGGCCGAACTTCTGGAAGATCGCGGGCGAATGGTTGCGCCAGGAGCCGGGATGTATCTGCAGGACAAGCCCATCGTCGAGGCTCATCTTGGCCATCTCCGTGAGCATCTGAGCGCGGAACAGTTTCCGCTCGCGCTCGTCGTCGGAACCACGGCGAATCCGATTGAACAGCTCCTCGGCCGCCGCTTCGGAGAGATTGGCGGTCTCCGCCGTCGGATGGCCGTGGTCGGACGAGGTCGCGCCAAAACTCTTGAAGAAGGCGCGCCGTTGGCGGTGCGCATCGAGATAGCCAGTCCAGTTGCCGGTGTCGCAGCCGGCGATTTCGCCGAGCCGGTCGAGATTGGTTGAAAACCCCTCGAAGTCTGGATCGACGACCGCGTCAGGCCGGTAAGCCGTCACGACGCGGCCCTGCCAGCCACTGTCGCGGATCATCTGGTGCCATTTGAGATCGTCGAGCGCGCCCTCGGTCGTCGCGATGACCTCGATATTGAAGCGCTCGAACAGCGCGCGCGGGCGGAAATTCTCCCACTGCAGCAGCGTTGCGATGGTGTCGTAGTGGCTGTCGGCGGTCGCCGCGGTCAGCGGTTCGCCGATGCCGAACAGATCGGCGAGCACATGATCGAACCACAGCCGGGTCGGCGTGCCCCGAAACAGATAATAGTGCTCGGCAAAGCGCCGCCAGATCGCCCGGCCGTCGGTCTCCACCGACGCGCCGTCGAGCGTCGCCACGCCGAGATCCTCGAGGCGAACCCCCTGGCTGAACAGCATGCGGAAGATGTAGTGGTCCGGCACGATGAGCAATTGCGCCGGATCCGGGAACGGCTCGTTCAGCGCGTACCAGCGCGGATCGGTGTGACCATGCGGGCTGACCAGGGGCAGATCCTTGATCCCGGCATAGAGATCGCGGGCGATCGAGCGCGGATGCGCCTCGGCGGGAAAAAGCAAATCCGCATTGGTCAGTGCCACGATCATCCTCCCAGACGGCCATTTGGTAGGGTCGACAAGAAATAATGTCAACATACAAAAACTCGCTTGTTGTATGATGACTTTCAATCCCATTGTGTGGCAGAAGTCTGGATGTTACGCCGCTTGCCGACCACTCCCCGAGGGCGATTTCATGCCATCCGAACAGACCAGCCGCGCCACGACGACCAAACGCCTTTCATCGATAACGGCGCGGACATTGCCGGCTTCGATCGCGACGCCTTCGTATGATCGCAGCCGCGTCGTCCCGGGTATCGTGCATCTCGGTGTCGGCGCCTTCCATCGCGCCCATCAGGCAGCTTATATCGACGATTGCCTGGCGGCAGGCGAGACAGGCTGGGGTATCGTCGGTGTGTCGCTGCGCAGCGCCGACACGCGCGACGCGCTCATGCCGCAGGATGGGCTCTATACGCTGGCAATCAGAAGCAGTGGAACCGAAAAGCTTCAGGTCATCGGCTCGATCGCCGCGATGCTGGTGGCGCCGGAAGACCCAAGCGCGGTGCTGGCCGCGCTGACCGATCCGCGCACGCGCATCGTCACGCTGACGATCACCGAAAAGGCCTATCTGCGGGCGGCTGGCGGTGGATTGGACGCCGCCCATCCCGATATCGTCAACGACCTGGCAAATCCGAAAATCCCGAAGACGGCGCATGGTTTCCTAACCGAGGCGCTTGCCCGGCGACGCGCCGCCGGCACGCCGCCCTTCACCGTGCTGTGCTGCGACAACCTGCCGGCCAACGGGGCCACGCTGCACCGGCTGCTGATTGAATTCGCCGAAATGCGAGATGCCAGGCTCGGCGCGAAGGGCGATGCCACACTCGCCAAACACATCGCCGATGCGGTCGCCTTTCCGTCGAGCATGGTCGACCGCATCGTACCGGCGACCACAGATGCCGACCGGGCGCGGATCGCTGTCGAGCTTGGCGTCGAAGATGCTTGGCCTGTTATGACCGAGCCATTCTGCCAGTGGGTAGTCGAAGACAATTTCCCAGGCGGCCGCCCGGCCTGGGAACGGTTCGGCGTCACCATGGTCAACGACGTCAGGCCCTTCGAGGACATGAAGCTACGCCTGCTCAACGGCTCGCATTCGGCCATCGCCTACCTCGGCCTGCTCAGCGGCCATGCCACCGTCGATCGCGCCTTCGCCGATCCGGCGATACGGGCCTTTGTCGATGCGCTCTGGGCTGAGGCCATTCCAACGCTGCCAAAGAATGCCGGGCTGGCTACGGCAAGCTATACGGCTGAACTGGCCGAGCGTTTTTCGAACACCGCTCTCGCCCACCGCACGGCGCAGATCGCCAATGACGGCAGCCAGAAATTGCCGCAGCGCATCGTCGCTTCCGCCCTGGAGAGCATCGAAGCCGGCGCTGTGCCCGAACACCTGACACTGGCGATCGCCGCCTGGATCGCGGCCTGCGAAGCACGCGGCAAGACCTTGCCGGAGAGCCATTTCACCGATCCGCTTGACGCGGCGTTGACAGCAATCGGCGACAAGCGCCTGTCGGCCGCGGAAACCGTCGTGTCGGTTTTTGATCTGGCTGGCTTTGCCAAGGAGGAGTCCGGGCGCGCAAATGTGATGGATCTCACGACCGCCCATCTCGAACAGCTACGCCGTGGCGGACCGGCAGCTGCCTTCGCTGCATTGGGCATCTAACAAAAAAGCGAGGCAAGGCCCCGCTTTTCGATCAATCGTCTGAAGCAAACTTTACGCCGGCAAGATGGCAGCTTCCAGCGTGGTGAGCTGGCTAAGGAACTGTTCAGCCTTGCTTCGCACCTGGTCGTCCTTGGCGTCGGCGGCGTCTTCCCTGGCTTCCTGGATGCGGCGCGCGAGATCGGCGCGGTCGACATCCTTCACCGCGACAGCCGATTCCGCCAGCAGCGTGCAGCCGGCCGGAACGATGTCGGCGAAGCCGCCGAACACCACATAGCGTTCTTCGCCGCCCGCCGCAGTCTTCACCGTGACGACACCCGGCTTGATCGTGGTCATGACCGGAGCGTGATGCGCCATCACGGTCATCTCGCCTTCGGCGCCCGGAATGACGACGGATTCGACCTCGGCGGAAACCAGCAGGCGCTCCGGCGAGACCAGTTCGAACTTGAAAGCTTCAGCCATGTCAATTTAGCGAATAGCGAATAGCGAGTAGCGAGTAGTCAGAAGAATTCGCCGGCCCATATTCCCTATTCGCTACTCCCTATTCGCTATTCGCTTGATTACGCCGCTTCAGCCGCCAGGCGCTGTGCCTTCTCGACCGCTTCCTCGATGCCGCCGACCATGTAGAAGGCAGCTTCCGGAAGGTGATCGTAATCGCCGTTACAGAGGCCCTTGAAGCCCTTGATGGTATCGGCGAGGTCGACCAGCTTGCCCGGCGCGCCGGTGAACACTTCGGCGACGAAGAAGGGCTGCGACAGGAAGCGCTCGATCTTGCGGGCGCGAGCCACGGTCTGCTTGTCCTCTTCCGACAGCTCGTCCATGCCTAGGATGGCGATGATGTCCTGCAGCGACTTGTAGCGCTGGAGGATCGACTGCACCTGGCGCGCGACGCCATAATGCTCGTCGCCGACGACCAGCGGGTCGAGCATGCGCGAGGTCGAATCGAGCGGATCGACGGCCGGATAGATGCCCTTTTCGGCGATGGCGCGGTTGAGCGTCGTCGTCGCGTCAAGGTGGGCGAACGAGGTCGCCGGCGCCGGATCGGTCAAGTCGTCGGCGGGCACGTAGATGGCCTGCACCGAGGTGATCGAGCCCTTGGTGGTGGTGGTGATGCGTTCCTGCAGCGCGCCCATGTCGGTGGCAAGCGTCGGCTGATAGCCGACCGCCGACGGGATACGGCCGAGCAGAGCCGACACTTCCGAACCCGCCTGCGTGAAGCGGAAGATGTTGTCGACGAAGAACAGCACGTCCTGGCCCTGGTCACGGAAATATTCGGCAACCGTCAGGCCGGTCAGGCCGACGCGGGCACGCGCGCCCGGCGGCTCGTTCATCTGGCCGTAGACGAGTGCGGCCTTGGAGCCTTCGCCGCCGCCCTTCTTGTTGACGCCGGATTCGATGAACTCGTGATAGAGATCGTTGCCTTCGCGGGTGCGCTCGCCGACGCCGGCGAACACCGAGTAGCCGCCATGCGCCTTGGCGATGTTGTTGATCAGTTCCTGGATCAGCACGGTCTTGCCGACGCCGGCGCCGCCGAACAGGCCGATCTTGCCGCCCTTGGCGTAGGGAGCCAACAGGTCGAGCACCTTGATGCCGGTGATCAGGATCTGTGCTTCCGTAGACTGCTCGACATAGGTCGGAGCCGGCTGGTGGATGGAGCGCATTTCGATCGCGTCGACAGGGCCTTCTTCGTCGACCGGCTCGCCGATGACATTGATGATGCGGCCGAGCATGCCCGGGCCGACCGGCACGGTGATCGGCGCGCCTGTGTCACGCACGTCCTGGCCGCGAACCAGACCTTCGGTCGAGTCCATGGCGATGCAGCGCACGGTGTTTTCACCCAGATGCTGGGCAACTTCGAGCACGAGGCGGTTGCCGACATTGGTCGTCTCGAGCGCGTTCAGGATCGCCGGCAGGTGATCGCCGAACTGCACGTCGACAACGGCGCCGATGACCTGGCGAACCTTGCCTACAACGCCGGTTGCCTTGCTGGCCACGGCGGCCGTCTTGGCCGGAGCTGCCTTCGCTGCTGGAGCCTTGGCCGCCGCCTTCGCGGGGGCTGCGGTCTTCGCGGCTGCTGCCTTCGGAGCTGCCTTCTGGGGGGTCGCTGCTTTCGCCATCGTCTTTACCCTTTTTCGTCCTTTGTTTCTCACGCGGTCCGGTCGCGGGTCGATGACCCGCGGACCGCGCCTAGAGCGCCTCGGCGCCCGAAATGATTTCGATCAGTTCCTTGGTGATCTGCGCCTGCCGCTGGCGGTTGTAGGTGATCGACAGCTTGTTGATCATCTCGCCGGCGTTGCGCGTCGCATTGTCCATGGCGCTCATCTTGGCGCCCATTTCGCCGGCCGCGTTTTCGAGCAGCGCCCGGAAAACCTGCACCGAGATGTTGCGCGGAATGAGGTCGGAGAGAATTTCGCCCGGCTCCGGTTCGTATTCATAGACGGCGTTTCCGCCATCCGTCACTTCCGCCTGAGCCGAAGCAACGCCCGCCGGAATGATCTGCTGCGCTGTCGGAATCTGGCTGATCACCGACTTGAACTGCGAATAGAACAGCGTGCAGATGTCGAAGCTGCCCTCGTTGAAGAGCTGGATGACCTTCTTGGCGATGGCATCGGCGTTGACGAAACCAAGCGTCTTGACCTCGCGCAGATCGACGCGGTCGATGATCAGCGACGCATAGTCGCGGCGCAGGATGTCGAAACCCTTCTTGCCGACGCAGATGATCTTGACGTGCTTGCCGTCGGCCAGCAGCTTGCGGATATGGTCTCGCGCGTGACGGGCGATCTGTGAATTGAAGCCGCCGCACAGGCCGCGCTCGGCAGTGCAGACGACGAGCAGATGCACGTCATCCTTGCCAGTGCCGGTCATCAGCGCCGGGGCATCGCCGCCGCCGCCGATTGCCTGGGTGATGTTGGCCAGCACGGAACCCATGCGCTCCGAATAGGGGCGCGCCGCTTCCGCGGCCTCTTGCGCGCGGCGCAGCTTCGCCGCGGCGACCATCTGCATCGCCTTGGTGATCTTCTGCGTCGCCTTGACCGAGGCGATGCGGTTACGAAGGTCTTTTAATGAAGGCATGCTTCAAACCTGATCCCGTCTTGTCTCATCCCGACTGGCGCTTCGCTCAGGCGAAGGTCTTGGCGAAAGCGTCGATCTCGGCCTTCAGCTTGGCGCGCAGATCGTCCGACAGCGCCTTTTCCTTGCGGATGGCGTCGAGAATGTCCTTGCCGGCTGCACGCATGTGGCTGAGCAGGCCATGCTCGAACTTGCCGACCTGATTGACCGGCAGTTTGTCGAGATAACCATTGACGCCGGCGAAGATCACCGCGACCTGCTCTTCCGTCTTCAGCGGCGAAAACTGCGGCTGCTTGAGGAGTTCGGTCAGGCGCGACCCACGGTTGAGCAGGCGTTGCGTGGCGGCATCGAGATCCGAGCCGAACTGCGCGAAGGCCGCCATTTCGCGATACTGCGCAAGCTCGCCCTTGATCGACCCGGCAACCTGCTTCATCGCCTTGATCTGCGCGGCCGAGCCGACGCGGCTGACCGACAGGCCGACGTTCACGGCAGGACGGATGCCCTGGAAGAACAGGTTGGTTTCGAGGAAGATCTGGCCGTCGGTGATCGAGATCACGTTGGTCGGGATGTAGGCCGACACGTCGTTGGCCTGCGTTTCGATAATCGGCAATGCGGTCAGCGAACCACCGCCCAGATCGTCGTTGAGCTTGGCGGCCCGCTCGAGCAGGCGCGAATGCAGGTAGAAGACGTCGCCGGGATAGGCTTCGCGGCCCGGCGGGCGGCGCAGCAGCAGCGACATCTGGCGATAGGCGACGGCCTGCTTCGACAGATCGTCATAGCTGATCAGCGCATGCATGCCGTTGTCGCGGAAGTACTCGCCCATGGTGGCGCCGGCGAATGGCGCCAGGAACTGCATCGGCGCCGGATCGGAAGCGGTAGCGGCGATGATGATCGAATATTCGAGCGCGCCGCGCTCTTCCAGCACCTTGACGAACTGCGCGACGGTCGATCGCTTCTGGCCGACGGCGACGTAGACGCAGTAGAGCTTTTCCTTCTCGGGGCCGTTGTCGTGCACCGACTTCTGGTTGAGCATGGTGTCGAGGATGATAGCGGTCTTGCCGGTCTGGCGGTCGCCGATGACCAGCTCGCGCTGGCCGCGGCCGACCGGGATCAGCGCATCGATGGCCTTGAGGCCGGTCGACATCGGCTCGTTCACCGATTTGCGCGGGATGATGCCGGGCGCCTTGACGTCGACGCGCTTGCGCTCGACTGCCTTGATCGGGCCCTTGCCGTCGATCGGATTGCCGAGCGCGTCGACGACGCGGCCGAGCAGGCCGGGGCCGACGGGAACGTCGACGATGGCGCCGGTGCGCTTGACGATGTCGCCTTCCTTGATGTCGCGGTCGGCGCCGAAGATGACGACGCCGACATTATCGGCCTCGAGGTTGAGCGCCATGCCGCGGATACCGCCCGGGAATTCGACCATCTCGCCGGCCTGGACATTGTCGAGGCCGTAGACACGGGCGATACCGTCACCGACGGACAGCACCTGTCCAACTTCGGAGACCTCGGCCTCCTTGCCGAAATTCTTGATCTGGTCTTTCAGAATTGCGGAAATTTCCGCGGCGCGGATGTCCATCAGCCGACCTCTTTCAGTGCAAGCTTGAGCGAATTGAGTTTGGTTTTGAGCGACGTATCTATCTGGCGCGAGCCCATCTTGATCACCAGCCCGCCAAGCAGCGACGGATCGACGGTGACGGAGATGGCCACGTCCTTGCCGGCAACGCTCTTCAGCGCGGCCTTGAGTTCGGTCTGCTGGGCTGCCGTCAGCTCATGTGCCGAAGTCACTTCGGCAGCAGTCTCGCCACGATGTTCAGCTGATATCTGGCGGAACGCCCTGATCATGCCGGGAATGGCGAACAGGCGGCGGTTGCGGGCGACGACTCGCAGGAAATTGCCGGTGAGGCCGGCAATCCCGGCCTTGTCGGCGATCGCCGCGATGGCTTTGGCCTGATCCTCGCTGGAAAACACCGGGCTGTTGATCAGCCCGGTAAGATCGGCGCTGCCTGCCAGCATGGCTTCGAAGCTATTGAGGTCGGCTTCGACCTTGGCGACGGAATTTGCCTGCAGGGCGAGTTCGAACAGCGAACCCGCATAACGTTCTGCGACACCTGAGATTGGCGATGACGATTGAGCCACGGACCGTCTTTTCTCTTGTCTGACAGGCCGTAGATTGTTGGCGCGAGCAAAAACTCTGGCTAAATCTTTGACCTTACTGCATTTTTTCGAGCACGGAGGCGCGGCTTCCGCTATCCCCGGCCGAAAGTCGATTGCCGTCTAGCACAGGCATTTTAAGACCGCAATGCGTCGTTCCGCATGGTTTTCAGGCACTATTGTCGCATCCGGCGAAAGTCGCCGCCCTTCCATCGCGGAATACCTAACGATTCAAGGCAGAAAGCCAAAGGCGAAGGCAAGCGGCAGCGCCGCCAGGGCCAATTCCACCACGATGGAAACCCAATTGAATGGCGTGTTGGCGCCATCCGACATCATCGACAGCAGCCGACCAAAGGCGGTGAACAGCCAGGAGAAGCCAAGCGTCATGTAGATCAGCGGCTGCGCCAAGAGGATGCAACACAGGCCGACGCCCAGATAGAAGCCCGACATTCTGCCGCGTCCCTCGGCGATCGCCGCAGCCTTCTCAGGCTTGGCCTGCAAGCGCAGGGCACGAAAGGCGAGGCCAGGTGCCAGAAAGAACAGAAGTCCGAGCAGCACGGTAATGACGGCACTCGACCAGGCCAGCCATTCGCCCTGGCTCGTCGGCCACGGAAGCGCAAAATCCATCTTGTCCCCTCAAAATGCCTGTTTGCAATTTCGGGGCATTCTAGCGGAGGAAAAACCCGGCGCCAGATGGCTCTCGGCACTTTGGGCGAAACACGTCAACTGAGGGCAAATTCGATCGCCGCCTCGGCATGGATGCGCGTCGTGTCGAAGACCGGGATGTCGAAGTCCTGCTGGCCGATGAGCATGGTGATCTCGGTGCAGCCCATGATGACGCTGTCGGCGGCCCCTTCGCGGCGCAGGCGTTCGGTCTCGGCGATATAGGCCGCCTTGGAGGTTTCGGTGACGATGCCCTGGCACAGTTCGTCGTAGATGACGCGATGGATCATGTCTCGCCCGGCCGCATCGGGCACGACGGAGCTCAAGCCAAATTTGTCGGCGAGCCGGCCCTTGTAGAAATCCTGCTCCATGGTGAAACGCGTCGCCAGCAGTGCCGGGCGCTGCATGCCGGCACGCTTGACTGCCACCGCCGTGGCGTCGGCGATGTGGATCAGCGGGATCGACACCGACGCCTGCACCTGGTCGGCCAGTTTGTGCATGGTGTTGGTGCATAGAAGAAGGCCTTCCGCGCCGCCGGCCTCGAGCTTGCGCGCCGCTTCGACAAGAAGCACGCCGGCGCCCTCCCAGTCGCCGTGGTGCTGCCGCTCGGCGATCTCAGCGAAGTCGAACGACCACAGCAGCAATTTGGCCGAATGCAGCCCGCCCAGCCGCTCGCGCACGATCTCGTTGAGCAGGCGATAGTAGATGGCCGTCGATTCCCAGCTCATGCCGCCCAGAAGGCCAAGGGTTTTCATAAGGGCTGTTCCTTTGCCGTATAATTCCTATATTATGACCACATGAGACCACAAGGAGATTTGCCGTGAGAACGATGCAGGTTCGGGAGGCCAAGGCAGGGTTCTCGGCGCTCGTCGAGGCCGCAGAGAGCGGAGAGCCCACCATTATCACAAAGCACGGCAAGCCGGCAGCGGCCGTCGTCTCGGTCGAGGACTTACACAAGCTTTATCCAGCCAAGCGTCGAAACTTCGGGGAGTTTCTCCTGACCTATCCGGGAGGGATCGAGCTTGAAAGGAACGAGTCACCGTCGCGGGATATCGACCTTTGAGCGGTTATCTTCTCGACACTTCCCTCTTATCCGCGTTCGCTCCCGGCAGGCCGGCGCTTGCGAAAGGTGTCGCCAATTGGATTGTAGCACAAGGTGAAAAGCAAACGCTCTTCATACCGGTTATTGCGATCACCGAAATCGAGAAAGGCATACGCAAGCTCGATCGCGCTGGGGCCAAAAACCGCGCGGACAGCCTCACCGTCTGGCTCAACGACACCATTGAGGGATTTGCAGATCGGATTCTAGCGGTCAATGCCGATATAGCGCGAAGAGCGGGCCGAATGGAGGAAGCAGTCTCTGCGAAAGGGAAGAATCCGGGCTTGGCGGACATACTGATCGCTGCTACGGCGGTAGCTAACGGGCTCACCGTAGTTACAGCAAACGTCAGGCATTTTGAAGCGCTTGACGTTTGGTGCTGGAATATACTGCAAGACCCGCCGAGCCTCGACTGATCATTTTTACAAAAAGCTCTGCGGGTCGATATCCACCTGCACCCGGACCGAGCCGCGCTGCTTCGGCCCGTTCGCCAGCATGGCCCTGATAAAACCTTGCATGTCGGCACGCCGTTCGCCCTGGATCAGCAGGCGGAAGCGATGGCGGCCGCCGAGCAGTGACAATGGCGCCTCGGCTGGCCCCAGTACGAACAGATCGGTGGCCTCCGGCGCGGCGCGGCGCAGGCCGCGTGCATGGCCCTCGGCTTCGGCTCGCGTCACCGCGCTGACGATGACACCGGCGAGCCGGCCGAAGGGCGGCAGCGCGGCCCGCTCGCGCTCGGCGATCTCCCGCTCGTAAAAGGCCTCGGCGTCGCCGGAGACGATCGCCCGCATCACCGGATGGTCGGGCTGAAAGGTCTGTAGCAGGCCGAGGCTCTTTTTGCCGGTACGGCCGGCGCGGCCGGTTACCTGGCTGAGCAGCTGGAACGTGCGCTCGGCGGCGCGCGGATCGCCATTAGCAAGGCCGAGATCGGCATCGACGACGCCGACCAGCGTCATGTTGGGGAAATTGTGGCCCTTGGCGACGAGCTGCGTGCCGATGACGATGTCGGCCTCGCCATTGGCGATCGCCTCCAGCTCCAATCGCAGCCGCCGCACGCCGCCCATCAGGTCGGAGGACAAAACGATGGTGCGCGCGTCGGGAAAATGCGCGACGACCTCTTCGGCGATGCGCTCGACACCTGGCCCGCAGGCGACCAGGTGATCGAGCGTGCCGCATTCCGGGCAGGCTTCGGGGCGGCGCTCATTGTGTCCGCAATGATGGCAGACCAACTGGCCGCGAAACCGGTGCTCGACCAGCCAAGCCGAGCAGACCGGGCAGCCGAAGCGATGGCCGCAGACCCGGCACAGCGTCAGCGGCGCATAGCCACGCCGGTTGAGGAACAGCAGCGACTGTTCCTTCCTCTCCAGCGTCTGGCGCATCTGGTCGAGCAGCACCGGCGACAGGAAGCCGCCGCGCGCCGGCGGCGCCCGCCGCATGTCGACCGCCTTCAGGTGGGGAAGTGCTGCCTCGGCGAAGCGGGCGGAGAGCACCGCCCTGGCGTAGCGCCCCTGGCTGGCATTGACCCGGCTTTCGACCGATGGCGTCGCCGACGCCAGCACGACCGGAAAGCTACCGATATGGCCGCGCACCACCGCCATGTCGCGCGCATTGTAGAAGACGCGGTCCTCCTGTTTGTAGGCAGGATCGTGCTCCTCGTCGACGACGATTAGGCCGAGCTCCTTGAACGGCAGGAACAGCGCCGAGCGCGCGCCGGCGACGACCCGCACGCCGCCCTCCGCCACTTGCCGCCAGACTTTTTCGCGCATCCGCGGCGGCAGGTCGGAATGCCATTCGCCCGGCTTGGCGCCGAAGCGCTGCTGGAAGCGCTCGAGAAAGGCATGCGTCAGCGCGATTTCCGGTAGCAGGATCAACACCTGCTTGCCCTGGTCGAGCGCGGCCGCCACCGCCTCGAAATAGACCTCCGTCTTGCCCGATCCGGTAACGCCGTCGAGCAGTGCGACATTGAACACGCCGGCTGCGACATTGGCGCGCAGCATCATCGCCGCGTCGCTCTGGTCCGGCATCAGTTCCGGTGTGGCGTAGATGGAATCGGGCGCGGCCACCACCGGGCGCGGCGGGATCATCACCGTCTCGAAGACGCCTTGCGCCCTCAGGCCGTCGATCACCGTCGACGACACGCCTGCGGCATGAGCCAACCCGGACCGCGTCCAGGCAAGGCCGCCTTCGGCCGTCTCCAGCACCCGCTCCCTGGCGGCCGTCATCCGGTCGGGCACCAGAAGCGTGCGCTGCAGCCCCTCGATCCATGGTTCGGGATCGAATGCTTCCGGTGCCCTGAGCAGCATGCGCGCCACCATGCCCGGCGGCGACAGCGTGTACTGCGCCACCCAATCGACGAAACGGCGCATCGCGCGGTCGATCGGCGGACAGTCGAAGACCTGCTCGATGGGGCGCAGCTTCTTCGCATCGACCTTCTCGATCGCGCCGTCCCAGACGATGCCCGCAACTTGGCGCGGGCCGAGCGGCACGCGCACGATCGAGCCCGGCACCACGTGCATGCCGGTGGGCACGGCATACGTGTAGGGGCGTTCGGCGGGCATCGGCACCAGCACCGGTGCGGCTGCGACAAAGGGCGAATCTTCGATCATGAGGCGTGACCTTGCCCTGACTTTGGTCTAGATCAAAGGCCGACCCCGAATGTGCATGGCATGCACATAAAAATCTTCAGGAGACCTGCCATGAAATTTTTTGTCGACACCGCCGATATTAAGGATATCCGTGAGCTGAACGATCTGGGACTGCTCGATGGCGTTACCACCAACCCGTCGCTGATCCTGAAATCCGGCGGCAAGATCTCCGAGGTCACCAAGCAGATCTGCGACATCGTCGAAGGGCCGGTGTCGGCGGAAGTGGTGGCCACCGAATTCAAGGCCATGATGGCGGAGGCCGAGACGTTGGCCAAGATCGCGCCCAATGTCTGCATCAAGGTGCCGCTGACGCTCGACGGGCTGAAGGCCTGCAAGACGATCCGCACCCAGATGAACCGTATGGTCAACGTCACGCTGTGCTTCTCGGCCAACCAGGCACTGCTGGCGGCCAAGGCCGGCGCTTCCTTCATTTCGCCCTTCGTCGGCCGTGTCGACGACACCGGCGCGGACGGCATGGAGCTGATCCAGGAGATTCGGCAGATCTACGAAAATTACGATTTCCAGACCGAGATCCTCGTCGCTTCAGTCCGCACGGTGAACCATGTCAAGCAGGCAGCCCTGATCGGCGCCGACGTTGTTACCGCGCCGCCGGCGACCCTGAAGGCGCTGGTCAACCATCCGTTGACCGACAAGGGCCTCGCCGCCTTCCTCGCCGATTGGGCCAAGACCGGCCAGAAGATAGGCTGAGCGATCCGATATCCGATACGAAAAAAGGCCGGGCATCCGGCCTTTTTTATGCGCCGCAGCTTGAAGCGACGGCCGATCAATCCGTGCCGTCATCGTCAGGCGCAGTTGCCGACGGGCGCCGCCCCATGACGATTTCGCGTTTACCGACATGGTTGGGTGCGCCGACCAACCCTTCCTTTTCCATGCGTTCGACCAGGGATGCGGCGCGGTTGTAACCGACGCCCAGGCGGCGCTGGATGTACGACGTCGAACACTTCTTGTCGCGCACCACTACCTTGACCGCCTCGTCGTAGATGGAATCACTGTCTTCGGCTGCAACCGATCCCTTGTCGAAGACCGCGCCTTGGTCGGCTTCGGCTTCTTCGTCATCCTCGTCGGCTGTCACGGTTTCCAGATATTCAGGCCGGCCCTGCGCCTTCAGATGCGCCACGACATGCTCGACCTCCGCGTCGGAGACAAAGGGACCATGCACGCGGGAGATGCGTCCCCCACCCATCATGTGCAGCATGTCGCCCTGGCCGAGCAGCTGTTCGGCGCCCTGCTCGCCAAGGATGGTGCGGCTGTCGATCTTGGACGTCACCTGGAAGGAAATCCGGGTCGGGAAATTGGCCTTGATGGTGCCTGTGATGACATCGACGGAAGGGCGCTGCGTTGCCATGATCAGGTGAATGCCGGCAGCGCGCGCCATCTGCGCCAGACGCTGGATGGCGCCTTCGATCTCCTTGCCGGCGACCATCATCAGGTCGGCCATCTCGTCGACGATGACGACGATGTAGGGCATCGGCGCAAGGTCGATTTCCTGCTGTTCGAAAAGCGGCTCGCCGGTGCCCTTTTCGAAACCGGCCTGCACGGTCATGACAACGGTCTCGCCCTTGTCACGGGCAGCGGCCGCGCGCTCATTGTAGCCATCGATGTTGCGCACACCGAGTCGAGCCATCTTGCGATAGCGGTCCTCCATTTCGCGCACCGCCCACTTGAGCGCGGTGACGGCTTTCTTGGGGTCCGTGACGACGGGCGTCAGAAGATGCGGAATGCCGTCATAAACGGAGAGTTCGAGCATCTTGGGATCGACCATGATCAGCCGGCATTCCTCCGGCTTCAGCCGGTAGAGCAACGACAGGATCATGGTGTTGATGGCAACCGACTTGCCGGATCCGGTGGTTCCGGCCACGAGCAGGTGAGGCATCTTCGCCAGTTCGGCGATGACCGGTTCACCGCCGATCGTCTTGCCCAGGCAAAGCGCCAGCTTGCAACTGGTCCTGCGGAAGCCCTCCGATTCGATCAGCTCGCGAAAATAGACGGTTTCGCGCGTCTCGTTCGGAAGCTCGATGCCGATGACGTTGCGACCAGGCACGACGGCGACGCGCGCCGAAATCGCCGACATGGAGCGGGCAATATCATCGGCAAGCCCGATGACACGGGAGGATTTTACTCCCGGCGCCGGCTCGAACTCATAGAGCGTGACGACTGGGCCGGGGCGAACATGAATGATCTCGCCGCGCACACCGAAATCCTCGAGCACGCTTTCCAACAGATCAGCGTTCTGCTCGAGCCGCTCCTGCGACATGTAGAAGCCTTGCCCCTCAGGGGGCTGCTGCAACAGCTCCTCCGAAGGAAGCTCATAAAGTTCGCCCGCGGTTGACAGCACAATATTCCCGGCCCTTGGCAAGCGCGGAGAGCGAGCGCCGGCGACCCTGACAGTGACGTCCACGCCTGGCGCGGCCGGCGTAGGAACGGCATCGCTTTTAGCAGTGAGGATTGCGGCAGCGTCGGCTCGGGGCGGAATGCCCGCAGATACGTCAGGCTGGACGACGGCCTGGTTCGAGTTAGCCGGCAAAACGTCCGGCAACGACTTCGATGTCTGACCTGGAAGCCATTCGATGATGCGAAACAGCGAGGTGGCATCGGTCACCATCGGCGAGCGGTTGTCGAGCCGCTCAGCGGCGATGACAGGCGCTGCGGCGACCGGTGCAGGCGAAGTTGGGCTGGCCTGCCGGGCCTGTGACGAAACATCGACCAGATACGGCGGCATAGCCTCGAAGAAGGCGTGATCCGAAAGATAGGGCCAGCGCAGTTTTTCGGCAGCGGCCGGTTTGATCGGCGCGCCCGGAGCGGCAGCCGCGCGCGCGGAAGCTCGTCCCGTTGCTGCAGTCACCGAAGCTACGACCCTCTCCTTCTCTCTGGCCCGTCCCGGAAGGGCGAGAGCCGCAGCCGGCGGTGACGGCCTTTGCGTGGCGGCTCCGCGGCCGGCCAACGGCTGGGAGGCATGGCTTTTCACCGAGGCCGGCAACGCCAGGAGCGAGGGCGCGGAGGATGCCTGATCGACCATGGCTTGCGCGACTGTTTGCGGCGTGGGGAGCGCGTCTGCATCGCCTTGCTCGGCAACACGCTCGTGCTGCGGGCGTTGCTTCTTGGCTTCATAGTCTGGTGTGCGGGTGAAACGCACGTTGGGCGCGAGGAAGAAGTATTCCTGCCAGGCAGGACTTTCGATATCGCCGTTTTTCAAGGACGCGTTGCTCGCCTCCGCGCCCCTTGGCTCCATATAGGGCCGCCTGTTGCCGCCGAGATCGACAATCGGCGCGGAATAGCCGACCTGGTGCGTGCCGGGCTGCCGGCCATCCAGTCCCTTGTGGGCCGGACGATCAAGATCGCCTGTCGCGGCTGAAGACGTTCGCTGCCCACCCTTGTCGCGCTTCACCTCGGGATCATCGGGCGATGCTGCCTTCAACAGATTGACCCGGGAAAAACGCCTGGCTTCCATTCTCAAGACTCACTCTGAATTGCCTGCCGAGCAATAGGGAGCGAGTGGTTAACAGTTGCTTCCCGAATGGATCGCCGACGATCCTTGGACAGCAAAATCGTCGTGACGGCCTCCGCGAACGACGCAGCCGAATCGTCATCCACAGCGCACGCCGTGGCGCGATCTGCCCGCTGTGCTGGGGCGGCTGATGGCGTCTCTTCGCGGCGATGCAGGACGTCTCTATCCGGGAAACTGATCGTGATCTCACGATCATCCCACCATGCTCGGGCCGCTAGGCCGATGGCCGCGCTAGCTGGCCTTGGCGTGCCTGACCAGATCCTGGGCGATGGACAATTGCAGCGCTTCGGCCAGTTCGCGCGCGGCGCGATTCTCGGCGTCGATCTGCGCCCGGTATGCGGCGAACTCCTGACGCGGCCTGTCAAAGGACGAGGTGATCGAACGCTTGCCGGATGCGATGACCACACCGGTCTTCACATCGGACAGCGTATAGTTGCCGGTCAGCGTCACGGAACCGGCGGTCGGTTCGTCCTCGTTGGTCCCAACCTGCACAAGTGCCGCGGATTCGACGGCTTCGGTCACGCCGAGATTGAGCGAATAGGCCGGTGAGGCCGGCTCGCCGGCACCTCGTCCAAACCCGAAAATCAGATCGTTGCGCACCTGCTGGGCATAACGCGAGCTGACCGGCTTGATGGCGATCGAAGCCAGTTCGGCACTGGCGCTCGCCTGCGAACCCGACAGCGACGCGCTCGAATAGAGCGGCCGCACCGTGCAGGCCGAGACAAGCGCGAGCGAGCCGACCAGGCCGGCGAACGCGATATGGCGCAGCACACGGCTCAACCCTGTCTTTTCCCGATCAGGCAACGACATTGACGATCCTCTGCGGCACGATGATCACCTTGCGCGGAGCCTTTCCTTCGAGCGCTTTCTGCACGAAGTCGAGAGCCAATACCGCTTTTTCGACCGCACCTTGGTCCGCGTCGCGGGCAATTGTCAAATCTCCCCGCTTCTTGCCGTTGACCTGCACCGGATAGGTGACTTCGTTGTCGACGACCAGCGCCGGATCGAACGCCGGCCACGGCCGTTCGGCAACCAGATCGGTGCCGCCGAGCGTTTCCCAGCACTCCTCTGCCAGATGCGGCATGACCGGTGCGATCAGATGCACGAGAATCTCCACGGCCTGCCGGGAGGCACCCTTGAGCGCTGCATCAGCCTTGCCTTCGGCCACCTCGTTGAGCGGCGAGGTCAGCGCGTTGGCCAGTTCGTACATGCGGGCGATGGCGCGGTTGAAAGCCAGCTTCTCGATATCCTCACCGACCGCCTTCAGGATCTTGTGCGCGGCCTTGGAAACCACAGCGGCCTCGCCGCTGCCAGCGCCCGCGGGCTCGATGCCGGCCAACGTTTCGGCCGCTGTCGACACCAGGCGCCAGATACGCTGGATGAAGCGATGCGCGCCGGCGGCGCCATCGTCGGTCCATTCAACGTCGCGCTCTGGCGGCGAATCCGACAGCATGAACCAGCGCGCCGTGTCGGCGCCGTAACCATCGGTGATGTCTTCCGGGCTGACCGTGTTCTTCTTCGACTTCGACATCTTTTCGAGCGGGCCGATCGTCGCCGTCTCGCCCGTAGAGATCTCGATGGCGCGACGCTTGCCGTCAACGTCTTCCAGCCGAACCTCGGTGGGCGCCAGCCAGCGGCCATTCGATGCCGAGCCGACGCGATAGGTCTCGTGCACCACCATGCCTTGCGTGAACAGCCCTTTGAACGGCTCGGCCAGATCGACATGACCGGCCTCGCGCATGGCACGGGTGAAGAAGCGGGAATAGAGCAGGTGCAGGATCGCGTGCTCGATGCCGCCAATATACTGGTCGACAGGCAGCCATTCATTGGCCGCCATGGGATCAGTCGGTTCATGCGCCCAGGGTGCTGTGAAGCGCGCGAAATACCAGGACGAATCGACGAAGGTGTCCATCGTGTCGGTTTCGCGCCGCGCATCTCCACCGCATTGCGGGCATTTCACATGCCGCCATGTCGGATGCCGGTCGAGCGGATTGCCCGGCCGGTCGAAATCGACATCGTCGGGCAACTTGACCGGCAGGTCGGCTTTCGGCACCGGCACCACGCCGCAATCCTCGCAATGGATCATCGGGATCGGGCAGCCCCAGTAGCGTTGGCGCGAAATGCCCCAGTCGCGCAGGCGGAAATTCACCTTGCGCTCCGCCATCGGCCGGTTGCCGATGGTCTTCTGTTCCAGCAGCTTCGCCACCTCGTCGAAAGCCTGATCCGGCTGCATGCCGTCGAGGAAGCGCGAGTTGATCATCACGCCATCGTCGACAAAGGCTTGATCGATGATCTGGAAGCTTGCCGGATTCTCGCCTTCCGGCATCACCACCGGGATAACCGGCAGGCCGTATTTGTTGGCGAAGTCGAGGTCGCGTTGGTCGCCGGACGGACAGCCGAAGATGGCGCCGGTGCCGTATTCCATCAGCACGAAATTGGCGACATAGACAGGCAGCGTCCAACTGTCGTCAAACGGATGGACGACGCGGATACCGGTGTCAAAGCCCTTCTTTTCAGCCGTCTCAAGCGCCGCCACCGAGGTGCCCATATGGCTGATATCCTCGATGAACTTCGCCAGCGCCGGATTGCCCTCCGCAGCCTTCTTGGCCAGCGGATGATCGGCGGCGACAGCCATGAAGGAAGCGCCGAAGATGGTGTCGGGCCGTGTCGTATAGACTTCCAGCTCATGCTCGCCACCGACAGCATCTGCCAGCGGCCAACGGATCAGCAGGCCTTCCGAGCGGCCGATCCAGTTCTGCTGCATCAGCTTCACTTTTTCCGGCCATTCCTCGAGGCCGTCGAGCGAATCCAGCAGATCCTGCGCAAAGTCGGTGATCTTGAAGAACCACTGCGTTAGTTCGCGCTGTTCCACCAGCGCGCCCGAGCGCCAGCCGCGCCCGTCGATGACCTGCTCGTTGGCGAGCACGGTCATGTCCTCCGGATCCCAGTTGACCTTGGAGGACTTGCGCGTCACCAGCCCCTTCTCGACGAAATCGAGGAACAGCATCTGCTGGCGATGGTAGTAGTCGACGTCGCAGGTGGCGAATTCGCGCGCCCAGTCCAGCGACAGGCCCATGACCTTGAGCTGCTCGCGCATGGTGGCGATGTTTTGATAGGTCCATTCCTTGGGATGGACCTTGTTCTGCATCGCCGCGTTCTCGGCCGGCATGCCGAACGCGTCCCAGCCCATCGGGTGCAGCACATTGAAACCCTTGGCCCGCTTGTAGCGTGCCACGACGTCACCCATCGTGTAGTTGCGGGTGTGGCCGATATGGATACGCCCCGACGGATAAGGGAACATCTCCAGCACGTAGTATTTCGGGCGCGGATCGTCATTTTGCGCTTCGAACAGCTTCTTGGCGTCCCAGGCCTTCTGCCATTTGGGCTCTGACGCGCGCGGATTGTATCGTTCGGTTGCCATGGGATTATTTTCACTTAAAAGCATGCGCGAACTGCGGGCAACGGCTCGGCAGTTCAGGGAATGTGGTCCGGGTGTTCACCATGGTTTGGCAAACCCGTCAACCATATGGGTATCGCGTCTGACAAAAACGCGGGCCAAATCAGCAGGATTTGCATATGGGCGACGCCGTTCAGCAGTTTTTCACGGTCAAGGCCAGGATTGCCGCGGCGGAACAAGAGGCTGGCCGCCAGGCTGGAGCGGTGACGCTGGTCGCCGTTTCCAAGACTTTTGACGCCGCCGACATCCGCCCGATCATCGAGGCCGGCCAGCGCGTCTTCGGCGAAAACCGGGTGCAGGAAGCGCAAGGCAAATGGCCGGCGCTGAAGGAGGCATTTGCGGATATCGAACTGCATCTGATCGGCCCGCTGCAGTCGAACAAGGCGAAGGAGGCGGTGACGTTGTTCGATGTCATCGAGACGGTCGATCGCGAGAAGATCGCCGCCGAACTTGCCAAGGAGATCGCCAGACAAAGCCATGCGCCAAGGCTTTATGTCCAGGTCAACACCGGCTCCGAGCCGCAGAAGGCCGGCATCGAGCCGCGCCAGGCCGTCGCCTTCGTCGCCCGCTGCCGCGATGTGCACGGGCTCGCCATCGAGGGCCTGATGTGCATTCCGCCAGCTGACGAAAATCCGGGTCCGCACTTTGCCCTGCTGGAGAAGCTTGGCCGAGAGGCTGGCGTCGCGAAGCTGTCGATGGGCATGTCCGGCGACTACGAGAATGCGATCGCCTTCGGCGCCACCAGTGTCAGGGTCGGTTCCGCGATCTTCGGCATTCGATAGCCATTGATAGTTGCAGTTCGAGTGCGGCATTTTTTGCTGCCTCACCGCAACAATGCTATATCTAGCCAAGCTAGCTAGGAAGCATTCTCATGAACTGGCATCTTCAGGACGCAAAGAACAATTTTTCCAAGGTGGTTCAACGCGCGCGCAGCGAGGGACCGCAGACGGTGACCCTGCGCGGCGAGCGCGCGGCAGTGGTGCTCTCTGCGGAAGACTACGACCGCTTGGCCGGAAAGAAGAAAAGCCTTGCTGAGTATCTTTTGACTGGCCCGGTCTGGGACGATGATTTCGCCGAGGAGGTCAACCGTCGCTCGGATACGATGATTCGGGATGTCGACCTCTGATGTACCTGCTCGACACGAACATCGTTTCGGACGTGCAGAGGCGGCTACCCAAGCCGACTGAATGGCTTACTTCGGTGGATCCGACATCGGTGAGCCTCAGCGTCATTACCCTTGGCGAGATCGAGCGTGAGATCGTCAAGCTACGCAAGGTCGACTCCGAAAAGGCAACGCGCCTCGATTTGTGGCTACGGGAGCTGCGGCGGGATAACGCCGACCGCATTCTTGCCGTTACGGAAGATGTCGCGTTGGCCTGGGGGCGCATCACTGCTGGTCGTACAAGGGGCAGCGCCGACACGCTCATCGCGGCAACCGCGCTTGTCCATGACCTCATTCTCGTGACCCGCAATGTTGCCGACTTTGATAATACCGGCGTGACGGTCTTCAATCCCTGGGTGATCTGACCCGTCCCACATTGCCACAAACCCCGGAGGTTGGATGCGGCAGCCGCGTCACAGCATCGCATTGCGATGCCGCGCCCCCTCCCTACCTCCGTCGGAGACCCTGAGCGACCGTCATGGCCGTTCCTTTGCAATGTCGAAGGAGGGCATCATGAACAACGAACACCTTTCCCACAAACAACCCCGTGACCGGCCTCACAACCGGCATGTCTCCGACCGGCTGCATCCAGATATCTATGGTGCGATGGCTGGACTTGCCGGATGGTACGCACTGTCCGCCTGGGCAGGCTTCGGCGGCAGCAGCTACGCCGATTATCTTCTCGTCGTCATGACCGGCTTCCTTGTTATCGCGGTGGCGTTGCCGGCCGTCGCCGGGCATGTCTGGCATCGGCACCGCCCGTGGACACCCGCGAGTATCGGCAGCTTCGAGGATTGGATCGCCGGCGAATTCGATCTCGGCCAGGGCAACCGCGTTGCCTCCAAAGAGAGCGCTGCTCGAAATTCTGCTGCCGCTTGCCGCCGTCCACTTCGGCATGACAGCCTTCGCGATCGTGGCGCTACTGGCCAGCTGACCGTCGGCACGTCCAGGCATTGGCCAGATGAGAAATTCTTTGGGCCATCACTAGAAACGAAACGTACCGTTCCTATTTGCTTTGTGTCATCACAAACTCTCTGGAGCCTCCACATGCGTTACAACCAGCTTGGAAATACGGGGATGTTCGTCTCCGAACTCTGCCTCGGCACCATGACCTTCGGTGCCGCCGGCGAAAATGCCCAATGGGGCCTGATCGCCAGCCTCGATCAGAAGGGCGTCAACGAGATCATTGCCCGCTCGCTCGCCGCCGGGGTCAATTTCTTCGATACCGCCGACGTCTACTCCTTCGGCGCGTCCGAACGGCTGCTCGGCCAGTCGCTCAGGGATCTCGGCGTCAACAGACAGAATGTGGTCATCGCCACCAAGGTGCACGGCGCCATGGGCGAAGGCCCCAACCAGCGTGGCTCGTCACGCGGACACATCATGGATTCGGTCGACGCCAGTCTCGAGCGGCTGCAACTCGACCATATCGATCTCTATCAGCTGCACGGCACCGACACCGTGACGCCGATCGACGAGACGCTGCGGGCGCTGGACGACCTCGTTGTAAGCGGCAAGGTCCGCTATGTCGGCGTCTCCAACTGGCAGGCCTGGCGCATCGCCAAGGCGCTCGGCATCGCCGACCGCAAGGGTTTTGCTCGCTTCGAGACCGTCCAGTCGTATTACTCGATAGCCGGTCGCGACCTTGAACGCGAGATCGTGCCGCTGCTCAATGGGGAGAAGCTCGGCCTGATGGTGTGGTCGCCGATGGCCGGCGGACTGCTGTCGGGCAAATACGGACCCGGCGCACCGGGCAATGGCGAAGGGCGCCGCGCTTCCTTCAACTTCCCACCGGTCAACGAGGACCGCGCCTGGGCGGCTGTGGCCGTCATGCGCGAGATCGCCAAAAAGCATGACGTGAGTGTCGCGACAGTCGCGCTGGGCTATGTTTTGGTCAAACCCTTCGTGATGAGCGTCATCATCGGCGCGAGCCGTATGGAGCAGCTGGAGCAGAATCTTGCGGCGTCGCAGCTGAAGCTCGATGCCGACGATCTCGTCAGCCTCGATGAGGTCAGCGCCTTGCCGGCCGAATATCCCGGCTGGATGGTGGAGCGTCAGGCTGCCGGCCGGCGTCCGGCGCCGTTCACGCCGAAACCATAACGCGGCCAATGCCGACATCTCGGGAGCCCATGGCCTCCCGAGTGCCAGTCAGCTCAGCCGAACGCTCTCCCCGAGAAAATCGAGAAAGGCGCGCACCCGCGCCGGCAGATGCCGGCCTTGGCCGACATAGACGGCGTGGGTGGCCTCCTCATCGCCTGGATTGAAATCCTCGAGCAGCGGCACCAGCCGGCCGGCAGCGATATCGGCCGCCACGTGCCAGCGGGCCAGCCGGGCGATGCCCGCGCCCGCCAGCGCCATCAGCCGCATTGCCTCGCCATCGCTCACCAGCGTGTTGCCGATGATTGGAACCATGATGGAGTTGCCAGCCGCATCAAGAAAAGGCCAACCGTCGAGGTGCCGCACGAAACCGAAGCCCATGCGGTTGTGCCTGTCGAGATCGGTCGGTGTCAGCAGCGTTCCGTGCGTTTCGACGTATGAGGGCGCCGCGACGACCACCACTGGGCTTTGCCCAAGCTTTCGCGCCATCAGCCGTGATTCGCTGAGCGGCCCGGCACGAATGGCGACGTCGGCACGTTCCGCCATCAGGTCGATGACGCTGTCGCTCAGCACCAGATCGACCGAAATCTCGGGATAGCGCTCGAGGAAGCGCGGCAGCAGCGGGATCAGCCGGTGCACTCCGAAGGGAACGTAGGTGTTGACGCGCAGCCGTCCGCGCGGTGCCGCACCCGCCGCGGCCTCCTGCTCGGCCGCCGCCATGTCGGCGAGGATGCGCAGGCCGCTTTCGTAGAACGCGGTGCCTTCCGGCGTCAGTTGCAGTTTTCGCGTCGAACGGCTGACCAGCCGCGCGCCGAGCCGCGCCTCCAGCCGCCCGATCAGCTTGCTGACCGCCGACGGCGTCATCCGCAATGCGCGTGCCGCGGCGGAAAAACTACCGTCCTCGACGACACGCACGAAGACTTCGATCTCGCCGGAGCGATTGATGTCGGGCCTAGCCATCTGTGAATCTATTTCACAGAAAATATGCCCAGCGCAAGTCTGGTTCACAATGCATGGTGACACGATCTTTCGGGCCGGGGCGCGGGACGGCGCTCGTCGCCATCGAAGTGGAAACCGCCATGCCTCTTGCTCTCTACGCCCTCGCCGCCGGTGCCTTCGGCATCGGTGTCACCGAATTCGTCATCATGGGTCTGCTGCTCGATGTCAGCAAGGATCTCGGCGTCTCGATCTCGGCCGCCGGCCAGCTCATTTCGGGCTATGCGCTCGGCGTCGTCATCGGCGCACCCCTGCTGACCATCGCCACCGGCAACTGGCCGCGCAAGACCGTGCTTCTGGCGCTGATGGCGATCTTCACGCTTGGCAATCTCGCCTGTGCGCTGGCGCCCGACTACTGGACGCTGATGGGCGCCCGCATCATCACCGCCTTTGCCCATGGCACCTTCTTCGGCGTCGGCTCTGTTGTCGCCACCGGGCTGGTCGCACCCAACAGGAAGGCCTCGGCGATTGCGCTGATGTTCACCGGCCTGACCATCGCCAACATCCTCGGCGTTCCCTTCGGCACCTGGCTCGGCCAGGCCTTGGGCTGGAGGTCGACCTTCTGGGCGGTGACCGTGGTCGGCCTGGCGGCCTTCGCCGTCATCCTGGCTCTGGTGCCACGCAGCCAGACGGCGCCCGAAAAGAGCGACCTGCGCGCCGATCTAGCCGTCTTGCGCCGCACGCCCGTCCTGCTCGGCCTCGCCACCACCGTGCTCGGCTATGCCGGTGTCTTCGCCGTCTTCACCTACGTCGCCCCGTTGCTGACCGAGATAAGCGGCTTCAAGGAAGCGGCGGTATCGCCGATCCTGCTCGTCTTCGGTGGCGGTCTCATCGCCGGCAATCTCGCCGGCGGCAAAGTCGCCGACCGCTGGCTGGTGCCGGCAGTGCTGGGCAGTCTCGTGGTGCTGGCCGTGGTGCTCGCCACCATGACCTTCGCCATCCACAGCCAGGTGATGGCCGTGATTTATGTCGGCCTGCTCGGTGCCGCCGCCTTCGGCACCGTGGCGCCGCTGCAGATGTGGATGCTGGACAAGGCGCAAGGTGCCGGCCAGAGCCTTGCCTCGTCCTTCAACATCGCCGCCTTCAATCTCGGCAACGCGGCAGGTGCCTGGCTCGGTGGCGCGGTGATTACCGATGGCCTCGGCCTTGGTGCGCTCACCTGGGTCGCCGCCCTGCTGCCGCTCGCGGCACTCGCCGTGGCGGGACTGGCGATGCGTCTCGATCGTCCCCAGGCGCTCGGCGCGCCTGCCTCCGTCCGGTCGTGAATATCTGAACCGGATTGATTTCGACACCCTTCTTCCACACCACCAGGAGCAAGAAAATGGACTATCGACGTCTCGGTGCTTCAGGCCTGAGAGTGCCCGCACTCTCGTTTGGCGCGGGAACCTTTGGCGGCTCCGGCCCACTGTTCGGCGCCTGGGGCAACAGCGACGCCAGGGAAGCGCGGCGGCTGATCGACATCTGCCTGGAGGCCGGCGTCACTTTGTTCGACACTGCCGACGTCTATTCGAACGGTGCCTCGGAAGAGGTGCTTGGCGAAGCGATAGAAGGCCGTCGCGATGCCGTGCTGATCTCGACCAAGACCTCGCTGCCGATGGGCGACGGGCCGGCCGATTACGGCTCGTCGCGTTCGCGGCTAATCAAGTCGGTGGACGCCGCGTTGAAACGTCTCGGCACCGACTACATCGACCTTTTGCAGCTACACGCCTTCGATGCCGGCACGCCGGTCGAAGAGGTGCTGTCGACGCTGGACGATCTCGTACGCGCCGGCAAGCTGCGTTATGTCGGCGTCTCCAACTTTTCCGGCTGGCAAGTGATGAAGTCGCTGGGGGAAGCCGGCAAGCACGGCTACTCGCGCTATGTCGCGCATCAGGTCTACTATTCGCTGGTCGGCCGCGACTATGAATGGGAGCTGATGCCGCTCGGCCTCGACCAGGGCGTCGGCGCTTTGGTGTGGAGCCCGCTCGGCTGGGGTCGCCTGACCGGCAAGATCCGCCGTGGTCAGGCGTTGCCGGAAAAGAGCCGGCTGCACGACACGGCAAGCTTCGGGCCGCCGGTCGAGGACGAGCATCTCTACCGGGTCATGGATGCGCTGGACGCGGTGGCCGGGGAAACCGGCAAGACCGTGCCGCAGATCGCCATCAACTGGCTGCTGCAGCGCCCGACCGTATCGTCGGTCATCATCGGCGCACGCAACGAGGAACAGCTGCGCCAGAACCTCGGCGCTGTCGGTTGGAATTTGACGCCGGAGCAGATGAAAAAGCTCGACGCGGCAAGCGAAGTCACCGCGCCTTACCCGTATTTCCCCTATCGCCGCCAGGAAGGCTTCGCCCGGCTGAACCCGCCGGCGGTTTGAGTTGGCAACCCCTGAACGGCGGCCCTGCCGCCGTTCAGTGCAAGACGAACTCGCCGTCCACCTTGCGCCATTCATTCGGCGCGATCAGCTTCTGGTGTGTGTAGCTGATCGAATGCAGCGGCCCGTCGAGCTTGGCCTTCCAGAATTCGATGAACTTGATCAGCACCGGAAAGTTCGGCGCCAGATCGTAATCCTGCCAGATGAAGCTCTGCAACAGATGCGGATGGTCGGGGAAATGATAGAGAATCTTGGCCGTGGTCAGGCCATAGCCTTTGAACATCAGGTCCATTTCGGAATGGTCGCGCATGGCAGTCCTCTTGGGTGGTCTCTGGTTGAGTCTCCTTTCCTCCCAAGGTCAGAGTGTGCGCGCCGTTGCTTAACTGTCTATTGATTTTTCCTGATCGAGAACGGGTTTTCCGCGCGAAAACATGCAGTTAGCAGCGAGCTGATCTGAGTGCTGACAGCCTTGGATAGGCCCCCTGCGGCATCCCGCCGCGCGAATCCAACGTCTAATATTGCGATGACGGACGAACTGGTAATAATGCCGCCGAATTCGCGGCAGCTTTGCTGCGATCCCGCCGGCGTTTCAAGCCGGCGGATCGGTTTGGGAGGGAAGTCCGGAATGTCCGAGGTTCATGTCCATCGCGTCCAGCCGGCGTGGAAGAAAAACGCGCTGATCGACAATGACACGTACCTGAAATGGTATGCCGACAGCGTCAAGAACCCGGACAAGTTCTGGGGCAAGCACGGCAAGCGCATCGACTGGTTCAAGCCTTACAGCAAGGTCAAGAACACCTCCTTCGATGGCAAGGTCTCGATCAAATGGTTCGAGGACGGGCTGACCAACGTCTCGGTCAACTGCATCGACCGGCACCTGAAGAAGCGGGGCAACCAGACCGCCATCATCTGGGAAGGCGACAATCCCTACGACGACAAGAAGATCACCTACAACGAGCTCTACGAGCATGTCTGCCGGCTTGCCAATGTGATGAGGAAGCACGGCGTCAAGAAGGGCGATCGCGTCACCATCTATATGCCGATGATCCCGGAAGCCGCCTATGCGATGCTGGCCTGCACTCGGCTAGGCGCCATCCACTCGATCGTCTTCGGCGGCTTTTCGCCGGATGCGCTGGCCGGTCGCATCGACGATTGCAAGTCGACCTTCGTCATCACCGCCGATGAGGGCCTGCGTGGCGGCAAGCCGATCCCGTTGAAGGACAACGCCGACAAGGCGATCGACATCGCCGCGAAGGCCGGAACGAAAGTCGAAAAGGTGGTGGTCGTGCGCCGCACCGGCGGCAAGACCGGCTGGGTAGCCGGACGCGACGTCTGGTATCACGACGAGGTCGCGACGGTTAAGGCCGAGTGCAAGCCCGAGAAGATGAAGGCCGAGGATCCGCTGTTCATCCTCTATACCTCCGGCTCGACCGGCAAGCCGAAGGGCGTGCTGCATACCACCGCCGGCTACCTCGTCTACGTCTCGATGACGCACCAATATGTCTTCGACTATCATGACGGCGATATCTACTGGTGCACCGCCGACGTCGGCTGGGTGACCGGCCACAGCTACATCGTCTACGGCCCGCTCGCCAACGGCGCCACCACGCTGATGTTCGAAGGCGTGCCGAACTATCCGTCGCAGTCGCGCTTCTGGGACGTCATCGACAAGCACAAGGTCAACATCTTCTACACCGCGCCCACGGCGCTGCGCGCGCTGATGGGCGCCGGCGATGCGCATGTCACCAAGACGTCGCGCAAATCGCTGCGCGTGCTGGGTTCGGTCGGCGAGCCGATCAACCCGGAAGCCTGGGAGTGGTATTTCAACGTCGTCGGCAACGGCAAGGTGCCGATCGTCGACACCTGGTGGCAGACCGAGACCGGCGGCATCCTGATCACGCCGCTGCCTGGCGCCACCGATCTCAAGGCAGGTTCCGCGACGCGGCCGTTCTTCGGCGTCAAGCCGCAGCTGCTCGACGGCGAAGGCAAGGTGCTGGAGGGTGCCGCCGACGGCAATCTGTGCATCACCGATTCCTGGCCCGGCCAGATGCGCACCGTCTATGGCGATCACGATCGCTTCATCCAGACCTATTTCTCGACCTACAAGGGCAAATACTTCACCGGCGACGGCTGCCGCCGCGACGCCGATGGCTATTATTGGATCACCGGTCGCGTCGACGACGTCATCAACGTCTCCGGCCATCGCATGGGCACGGCAGAAGTCGAATCCGCGCTTGTCAGTCACGACAAGGTTTCGGAAGCCGCCGTCGTAGGCTATCCGCACGACATCAAGGGCCAGGGCATTTACTGTTATGTCACGCTGATGGCTGGCGAGCAGCCGAGCGAGGAATTGCGCAAGGAGCTCATCGCTCATGTCCGCAAGGAGATCGGTGCCATCGCTTCGCCCGACAAGATCCAGTTCGCGCCCGGCCTGCCGAAGACGCGCTCGGGCAAGATCATGCGTCGCATCCTGCGCAAGATCGCCGAGGATGATTTTTCGGCACTCGGCGACACCTCGACGCTGGCCGACCCGGCCGTCGTCGACGATCTGATCGCCAACCGGCAGAACAGGAAGGCTTGATCCAAACCAGGACTGCACTTGCACGGTCGGTCGATCGCCCGGCCAGCATCGAGGTCGGCGACACGATGAGCGTCCTGTAAGCTACCGGTACAGATCCGCCCGCGTCGGCGGCAGCCCGCTTGGGCCACGCGCGCGCTTGGTGGCGACGGTCTGGAAAATCTGCGCCGAGGCCCGTTCGAAGGTGATCGAACAGCCGGTCAGGTAGAGCAGCCACAGGCGTGCCTTCGGCTCGCCCACCTCGGCGATTGCCTCTGCGAAACGTGCACGCAATCGCTCGGCCCACAACCTGCAGGTGCGGGCATAGTGCTCGCGCAGGTTCTCGACATCGTAGACAAGAAAACCATGCGCCTCGAGATTGCCGAGCGTCATGCCGATTGTGTCGAGTTCACCGCCGGGGAAGATGTATTTGATCAGGGCCTTGTATTCCGGCCCCTTGCGCAGGGTCTTTTTCATGTCGCCCTTGCTGCGCCTGGTGATGGCGTGATGCAGGTAGATGCCGCCCGGATTGAGCAGGCGATGAACGGTCGAGAAATAAGCGGCATGGTTGGCAAGGCCGAGATGCTCGAACATGCCGATTGACGATATCTTGTCGAACGAGCCGGAGAGTTCCGTATAGGATTTTATCTCGATGGTGATGCGGTCCTCCAGCCCCTCGGCGCGGATGCGCTCACGGGCAAGACTGGTCTGCGCCTCCGACAGCGAGACACCATGGCCGATGACGCCATAGTTCTTCGCGGCATGGATGAGCATCGCTCCCCAGCCACAGCCGATGTCGAGCAGTCTTTCTCCGGGCTTCAGCCGGAGCTTGCGACAGATGTGGTCGAGCTTGTCGATCTGCGCTTGATCGATGCTGTTGGCGAAATCTTTGAAGTAGCCGCAGCTGTAGACCATGCGCTCGTCGAGGAAGAGCCGATAGAAAGCGTTCGAAATGTCATAGTGATGCTGGATCGCTTCCTGGCTTGAACCGCTGACGAAGGGATTGCGTCCTGAAAGATCGGTCCGCGCCGTCATCTGTTTCCTTGAAAACAGCACTGCCGGCAGGTCCCGCAGGATCGCCAGCTTCGGCAATGTCTTCAACTTCGTCCTGAGTTTGCCTTGCGAGGGCAAGGCGTAGAAATCGAACAGCGATCCCTCTTCGATGTCGACGGTCTTGGATATCCACATTTCGATCAGCGTCGAGAAGGTGGGGTGGCGGACCATCTGCCAGACGATGTCCTGGTCGTTGATGGTGAGCACCGGGCCGGTGACCGGGCCGATCCGTTCGCCGGTCCACAATCTGACCGCGAAGCCTGGCTTCAGCGTCTCGATGATCGTTCGAACGATCCGAGCTGCCTTGTCGGCTGCCTCCATGACAATCCTCCCTCCCTTCTAGCTTGGTCAGGTTGAGTTTGCCCGTCAGACCGGTCGGTCGCAATCCCGCGGAAAACCCGCTGGCGCCTTTTTCAACACGACGCCTTGCCATTTCCCAAATGAGACCCCATCATCTCGGAGTGTTCAACAAATCGAAAGGAGGTGATCCGATGTCGAGTGATTTCGTTTTCCAGAACGTGGCCTCAGCGGATTGCACTTTCGGGAGGCAGTCTTCCCGTTAAGGCGCGAGATGCGCGGCGGGTGACCTGTGTCATCGCCATAGGGCCGCGCCACGGACGGAAACACGGAAGGCCGCCAGCTTCGCAAGAAGCGGCGGCCTTTTCCTTTTTGCGGATTACTGGGTCAACATGACCTTTTCGGTGTTGCGGATGATTTCCTGAAAGGCGGAGTCCAATTCTGCTCCGGTGGAAACTTCGAAGAAATGTCTCTTGGCGGCGGAGACGTCCTTCGATGAACAGTCCTTCAGCACCGCCTTGGCCTGGTCGCGCTCGGTTGCCGACATGTCCTTGTCGTTCAGATCGAAGCCGATGGTGAAAATCTCGATGCCGTCGCTTTTCATGTTGCCGCACAGCGTCTCGGCGTTGCCGCGCGCAAGGCTGCCTTGGCTGTTGTAGCTGCTCCCGACGCCGGCGAAGGCGGTGTTGAATTGGCCATCGGTCATCAGGATCGCTACCTTGGCGATCTTCTTCGGATCGGCATCCGAGGCGCCTTTGCCCAGACCGGCATTGTTGATCGCAGTGCGCCATTGCGGCGACAGCATATAGTAGGTCCACTGAATGGCGATTGCGCCGGCCGTGTAGCCATCGGCCCGGAAGGCGTCGATCGAATCCAGCAATGCGCTGGACTCGGCGGTCAGCGGGATCACTTTCGCATCAGGGCACCTGTTCATTCCCCCGCCACCGAGATGATCATCCCGGTTGACCAGGGCGTAATATTTCTTGCCGTTCCCGTCTGCCCGAACCGTGTCCGGGCCGTCGGCGCTCAAATCCGCATCGCCGTTTTTGTCCTTGCGCTCCGTGGCGCAATTATCCGGGTGCGGCATCGCCGCGCCAACAATGGAGATGTAGTCGTTGAAGGACGGCAGCAAGTTTTTGCCAGTCTTGGCGACGAGAAGCGAACCGCCGGCGACCGGCGGTAGCTCGGAACTCCCTTGCTTCTCGGCATAGACGTTTTCAGCCAGCTTGCCGGCATTCACGCCAGATGCGTACGGCACAATCGCGACGCGAACGCGGGGGTTCTTCGGATCCTGGTTCCGGAGCATGGTCTGGACGGCGTTTTTCGCAGCTGCTTTCAGATCGCCGATCTTGTCGACGTTGCCCCGCTTCGCCATCGATCCTGTTATGTCGAGCATCATCGCCACTTCGATGGTCTTGTCCGAATAGAGCGCCGTCGTGGAAGCGGCGACGCGTCTCGTATCGCTCATGCCGAAAATCGGGAAGAACAAGGCAACATCGACATGGGCATCCACTTGGACCGTCTTGGCGGTCTTGTCGACGATCAGCCGGTCAAGGACGACCTGGCCAGCTTGTAGAATTCCGGCGCTATCGTTGGCGTCGAGAAAAGCCTTCACCGAATTGTTGGCATCGGCTTCCTTGATGACCCCAGTGGTCAGGTCGCGTGCCGTCGATGTCACCGCGGCGTCGACCACGCCTTGGAGGCTCGATTTGGCATTGTAGAGCTGCGAGATGTTGACCGAAAAGCCCGCAGCCAGCGCCAAGACCGAGGCGCTAAGGCCGAACAGGACTGCGAAATTTCCACCGCGATCCCCGGCGAACCCGCCGACCGCTTGAACAAGACCCCCGTAATTCCGCATCCTACAGCCCCCGCTTGCCTCGGCCTCGTCGCCGCAGACAAGGCAATGCAGGATTCCCGCCGGACGACGCCGCTTGGCCCCGAAAGCACGCCCACCCTTCAGCAAGACGTTGTTTTTGCTTGATTTCGTCCTTTGCGAAGGTGAATGACTGGTAAACAGAACAACGCGCGCTGCGGCTGCGTTTACGAGCTGGTTACCATCCTCGAGACGAGCCAATCGAAGAAGGCTCAACGACGTCCTGTTGCGGCACAGGGCCTCTGTGCCGAAGCGGACCAGCTGTTCCGAAACCGCAGCATGCGAAATGGTCGGTCCGACGCCTCGCGACTAGGCCAGCATCTGCGCGCTGACGGTCCTGTCGATGCCGCGATAGGGCGGGTTGAACAGATTGCCTTCCTGCTCGTAGGTCCACACCTTGAACAGGCTGAGCCGGTGCTGGCCGAAGCTGTGCAGCAGCGGTACGTCGGTGGCGTCGCGGCCGCGCGCGATGACGACGCGGCCGATCCTCGGCATGTTGTGGCGGGGATCGAACGTATACCACTTGCCGTCGAGGAACACTTCCAGCCATGCCGAGAAATCCATCGGCGCCGGATCGATCGGCACGCCGATGTCGCCGAGATAGCCGTTCACATAGCGCGCCGGAATGTTCATGCAGCGGCACAGCGTGATCGCCAGATGAGCGTAGTCGCGGCAGACGCCGACGCGCTCCTCATGCGCCTGGGCCGCGGTGCGGGTCGAGCGCGCATAGCCGTAGCCGAACGACAACCGGTTGTGGACATAATCGACGATGGCTTGCACGCGCGCCCAACCAGGCGGGATGTCGCCGAAGAGCTGCCAAGCCAGGTCACTCAGATGATCTGTCTCGCAATAGCGGCTGCCCAGGAGATAACCGAGCACCTCGTCCGGCAGGTCCGCCACCGGCACTTCCCTGGCCACTGTGTTGACCTCGTCCGTCTCGCCGCTGTCCTCGATGACTGCGTCGTAGAGGATGCGAAAGCCGCCAGCGGGCGCGGTGAAGCGGCGGCAGCCATTGCCGTAAGGATCGTGGTAGAGCCTGGTCGACACGGCAGGCGATGTCAGCACCCGCGTCTGCCGCTTGATATCGGCCTGCCTGTCCTTGTGGATCTCGAGCAGCGAAATCACCGGTGTGGCCGCAGTACATTCGATGGCGATTTCGTAGCCGAGCCGGATCAGCATCGCAGTCCCCCTTCGATTTTCGCGGAAAGCAGTTTGTTGGAACGCGACAGAACGCGCTGTGGTTCCCATTAGGACGTCGCCTTTTCAACAAAACAGCCAGCTTGCGAATGGTTCGCCCAGCCATTTCCCTCGTAGGCTATCGGTGGCGAACCTACTGACCAAGACTTAGACCTACTGACCGACCTTGGAATGAGCTCCGCCCGACGGGGCCGCACCAGCGGTCGAGGTGACCGCGTCGCAATATTTCGAGGAATGTCGCCGACGGCACGAAGAACAAAGTGCCGGTGATGGCGCGGCTGGGTGCCGCTGTTATGAATATGGTGACGGTTGACCGTGGAGCTCTGTGACCTAGCTTAAAGCTCATGATGGACCGGCCACGGCCGGAAATGATGGAACGGTACGCAAGATTTCTCGGGACGTTGAAATGCAGAGGCGCTGCGCTGGAGGGACCTCGAGGCAAGTGACTACTTCGCGAGCGATCCAAGCCTTGGCCAGCGCCAAGGGGAGGGCCAAAACACCGCTTCACGAGCTTAAGAATACACGCAAGACCGCACGGGCACGCCAATGCCAAATTATCTTGCTGAGATTTACGCGAACGACGCAGATATTGCCGTACTGGGCGCGATAGCATTACTTGCGTCAGTAGGCATCTTTCTTGTGCTTCGGCGCATCGCTGTCGGAGTGCAAAGGCGGCGGCGCCAAAAACCAGACGCCGACCTGAGCGAAGGCCTATCCTATCGTTCCGGGGTGGCTCCTTGGGACTGGCAATGCCCGGTCGACCCTGCAACCGAGCGTGTACCTTCTTCTCCGGTTGCAGCTCTCTCAGACACGGCACACCCGAATGTTCGGCCTTCGAATGCCAATTACCAGCAGTTCGGGGTGCGGGTCGAACATTTCGACGCAAGTTCCGAAGCTTGGGCGCGCTCGTCAGTGGCCCGGACCAGTGCTTTTGCTTCCGCAACCCCGCAATCCGGCCGACTTGCGACATCCATCAGAGAAATCGCTGACTATGTCTATAGGCAGGCGGCGGTCAATTTTGCCGCTCTAAGCGAACCGGTGCTGTGGATTCTGAGCCGTGCGCCGACACAATTAGCCTTCGCGGAACGCGGGAAGCGAATCAGTGGGTCAGCATGGGACCAATTGCGTCGCAAGGCTGCTCAGTCGGTCAATCCGGCGCATCGCGGTTTGAAGACCACAGCTCAAACGGGACGATCCAACCTGGATCCCGACCCGGCCATCGCGACGGCTTCACCCTCTCGCGTTCTCAGGCCGATCGGTCTTGTACTCCGTTTGGGCGCCGCAATCTGTCTGGCCGTGCCGCTTGGCTATGCGATGACGAGACAAAACTGGATCGAAAGAGCCCCCGCCATTTCGCCGGCGCAAGGCCACGCCAATCCGGAACCTTCGCGATCCTTCGAGCTTCCGGCGAGTGCTGCGCTAGGCATGCATGGACCAGCCCAGGGAGACGGGCGCACGAGTGTCGAATTGCTCAATTCCGATCTTAAGGCTACTCGGGCGCAAATCGGGGCAGCTCGTGCTCAGGCAGCCGCTGCGAGGGAATTGGCCGGCCAGAAGCAGCGGGCGGCGGAAGGCGAGCGCGCCAGGAGCGCCGCTCTGCAGCAAGCGCTCCTCGATTCGAGCAAGCAGATCGACGCGCTGAGGGCAACCATGGCAGCCGCCGACAATGCACACGAGGAGCGAATGCGCAACGAACTCGCGGCAGCTCGAACCCTTGACGCATTTCGACGCATTGCGGGAGATGCCCGCACGCTGCTGCGCGAGACCGCCAACTATGTTTTTGTAGAGATGCCCGCTGCTCATCTGGAGCGTCAGCGAGCGGAGCGGCTGGCGCGCGATTTATCGCGAGCGCGGGCGCAAATTGAACAGCTTGCGATCGACGCCGCCAAGGATCGCGCCAAGGCCAAGGTTTCGCTGGCGCAAGCGAGCGGAATGCTCGATGACGAGCGCCGGAAGTCTGCGGATCTTCGTGGCGATCTCGCCAAAGTCAAACTGTCCAATGCCGCGCTCGTGAAGCGCGCGGACGCGGCTGAGCAGGGACGGACCGGTGCAGTCACAGCGAGAGAGCGTGCTGAACAGACTGCAGCCGAGACGGCACGGGCTCTGGACCGAGAACGCGCTGCAGCAGTTTCGATCCATGAGGATCTCGACAGAGTTCGCCGCGAGCGCGACGCCGCCCGAGCACTCGTGGCAGGGGTCGCCGACTTGAAGACGGCTCTGGACAAGCAACGTGAAGCCGCTGCTACTCTTGCCCGCGACTTGGCCGCCGCACGCGCCGACAATGACAGGCTCAGGACTGAGCGTCCCAGCGCGCAGATCGAGCCGCCGCTGAGGACGCGTTCTGCCCGCGCAGCAGCCGCGACCGGCCAAGTGAAGGCTGTCAGCCAGAAGACTGCACGCAGCAAGGTTCGCAATCCATCGCGGATGACCAGCGTGCGTTCTATCACACTTCCCTATTCGCTCAGGCCGAGACAAGCGACGTTGGAGTGATTTCCAAAACGACTGCGCGATCCCTCTTTGAGGCCCCGAAGGTCATAGCTACGCCGTAGGCCAGGATGAATCATCTCTTTCGAATTCGTCCTGCTCCCGTCGGCGAGGAGTTCTGTGCGATGCGCTATGTCAGTCCGATCACGCTGCCTGTCGCATTCAATTCGCATTTGATCGGCGCCCGCCGCGTCTCTACGTTGCTTTGCCGTACATAGTCGATGCTGACCTCAATGGGAGCCGAGATCGTATCTGGGCTCAGGCGATGTATGAAACCTGCGCTGCTGACGCGCACGCTGGTCGCACCGAACGGGGCGGCGGCCGACTCGATTGCATCATGGCAGGCGCGAACGACTTTATTCGGGACGCCCGGCCGCGCTACGATTGGACTGACCGTTGATGAATTGTTGCTGTCGCTGGAAGGCTGCAGGGTGGGCGGGAGGCCGAGCGACTGTCCGCGGTCTGCGGACGGGACGATACTGGCCGTAGTTGGCGCTCCTACGGTCGTTGTAGTGGTACCGGTCTCGCCGTCGTCCGGCGGTGAACTGCCGCTGGGGCTGGGGTCGCCGCCAAGCCCTTTCTGCGGGCCGCTGTTGCGGCCTTCGCTGCGATGGGTGCCAGCACCATGGCCTCCGCCGTCATTGCCTCCACCATTGTCAGCATGATGGCCGCCAGCGCCTTGCCCTCGGCCACTCTGGTCGCCGGCTGCAGCGCCTGCGCCAGCTACCGCGATGGAGCAAGCGACTGCGAGAAATGCCCAGCTGTATCCACGGGATTGACGCACGACGACCTCCATAAGTGTGTCGGTCTGGCCGTCGTTCCGCGGCATGCAGTCAGAACGGCACAACCGCCGCTGCCCCCAAAAGCAAACTCGCGAGTAAGGCGCCCAGGGAAGCAATTAGGGGAGGAGTCCGGCGTAGCAAGGCCCCGGGCACTTAGACCTAGCCGGGGACCAAAGCCGCCACGCCGGCAAGCAGCGGGACGGGCCGTCGGACAAAGTACGGCAATGGTTACGGCGAATCTGCGCGACTATCGGCCCTTTCGATTGCCGAGCGACCCAGCTACCGATTTGCGCAATGTTGAGCCGACCTGGAGGAGTTAGCCATTCCAACATTGCGGAGGACCATCGAAAAGATGACCCTCGCGCCTTCCCATAAGGATGCTGCGACGTTAGGTTCGGCGACCGCCACAAGCACTCCCGTGACTCAAGGAAAACCATGTTCGCAGGCAGAAAATTCGCGGCCTTCCTCTTCGACATGGATGGCACGCTCATCAATTCCATCGCCTCTGCGGAGCGAGTGTGGAGCGATTGGGCACGCCGCCAGGGTCTGGACGTCGCCGCCTTCTTGCCGACGATCCATGGCGTGCGCGCGATCGAGACCATCACCGGCCTGGCACTCCCAGGCGTCGACCCGGCGCACGAGGCTGATCTGCTGCTGAAGGCCGAGGCGGCCGATCTGGATGGCATTCTCCAGATCGCCGGCGCCGTGGCGTTTCTCGATGCGCTGCCGCCCGAGCGCTGGGCGATCGTGACCTCCGCGCCACGCGAGTTGGCGCTGTTGCGCATGAAGGCTGCCAGCATCCCTGTCCCGGCCGTCATCGTCGCGGCGGAAGATGTTTCCCGCGGCAAGCCGGCGCCCGATTGCTTCCGGCTTGGCGCGGAGCGGCTCGGCTTCGACGCGCGCGACTGCCTTGTGTTCGAGGATGCTCCGGCTGGCATCGCCGCCGCCGAGGCAGCAGGAGCCGCGGTCATGGTCATCAATGCCACGCACCAGCATCCGTTGCAAACGCAGCATGCCGCAATCGCCGGCTACGACATGATCGGCATCACCTTGGACGAAGATGGCTGGATCGCGCTCGAGCCGCAGCGCAGCGCCGCTTAGGGTGTGTTGAGATTCAGGTCAGGCCGAGTCGAAAGCGGTGGTTTCCGAGAACCGGAGCGGAGCGTACCTAAAGTACGTGAGCACCGGAAGCGCAGGGAACCGCCGTTTGCAGACCGGCATCACCTGAATATCAACATACCCTTAGAAGTCGCTGGTCAGGCCCTTTACCTCCCAATCGCCATAGCGACCGGGCTCCTTGCCGCCGCGGCCGCCGATTTCCTTCGGCGCCGCTGCTTCCTTCTCCAGATATTCTATACGTCTTGCTTCGGCTTCCGCGAGCGCACGTCTGGCTTCCGGCGTCAGTGCCTTTGGCGCGACGTCATCGCCGGGGTCGACATCGGTTTTGCTGGGCTCGTCGTTCATGCGATATTTCCAGTGGATTGAAACAGGACCAGGCGTTTCCCATCATATAGCGATGAACCTACAACGATCGACCCTTTTTCGCTCCCATCTGGACAGGAGCAGACGATGAACACACTTCGCACCGCCATGCTTCTTGCCGCGATGACGGCACTGTTCATGGGCGTCGGCTTTTTGATCGGCGGAACCGGCGGCATGATGATCGCGCTGCTGATCGCCGCCGGCACCAATCTGTTCAGCTACTGGAACGCCGACAAGATGGTGCTGTCGATGAACCGCGCCGTCGAGGTCGACGAAAGGACCGCCCCCGAATATTACGCCATCGTCCAGTCGCTGGCCAAACAGGCCGGCCTGCCGATGCCGAAGACCTACCTGATCGACAATCCGCAGCCGAACGCCTTCGCCACCGGCCGCAATCCGCAGAACGCGGCGGTCGCTGCGTCCACAGGTCTGTTGCAGGCTTTGACGCATGAAGAGGTCGCGGCTGTCATGGCGCACGAACTCGCCCACGTACAGCACCGCGACACGCTGACCATGACGATCGTCGCCACCTTCGCCGGCGCCATCTCGATGCTCGGCAATTTCGCCTTCTTTTTTGGCGGCAGTCGCGACAACAACAACCCGTTCGGCTTTGTCGGCGTGCTGGCGGCGATGATCGTGGCACCCTTTGCCGCGATGATCGTGCAGATGGCGGTCAGCCGGACCCGCGAATACGAGGCCGACCGGCGCGGTGCCGAAATCTGTGGACACCCCCTCTGGCTGGCATCGGCCCTTGACAAGATCGCCCGCGGCGCCGAACGCATCCGCAACCCCGATGCCGAGCGCAATCCGGCGACCGCGCATCTCTTCATCATCAATCCTCTTTCCGGCGAGCATATGGACAGTCTGTTTTCCACCCACCCGAACACAGAAAACCGCATCTCTGCTCTCCAGGCGATGGCGCAGCAGATGCAAGGCGGCGGCACTCAAGTTCCTCGCCGGGCCCAGACGCCGCGAGCCGACGAACAGCGGCCATCGGGCCCATGGGGACAAGCCGCGCAGCCCGAACAGCCGGCGGAACCCGCCAAGCCGAAATCCAACCCATGGGGTCGCAACCCGACCGGGCCCAAGGGCCGGTGGTCGTGAGCGTGGCGGACCGAGGGCCGCGACGCACGGTTTCAGGTGACCAGGAACACAGAGGCGGCGGCGACATCGTTGCCGGCCTTGCCGCCCGCAAAGCCGCCGCACGACTGCTTGCCGCCGTCATCGACGCAAGGACACCTCTGGACGGGTTGACCGACCACGAGAACGGCCATCCGCAATACAAGGCGCTAGACCTACGCGACCGCGGCCTCGTGCGCGCCATTCTGGTTACAGCACTGCGCTATCGCATGACCATATCAGGGCTGCTGGCGCGGCGCCTGGAGAAGCCGCTGCCACCCAACGCGACCGCGCTGTCGCACATATTGCATGTCGCGGCTGCACAGATCCTGTTCCTCGACATTCCCGACAGCGCCGCAGTCGACCTGGCCGTGACCCATGCCAAGTCCGATCCGCGCACGGTGCGCTTCTCCGGCCTGGTCAACGGCGTGCTGCGCACGTTGGCGCGTGCCAAGGAAACGGAACTTCCTGCCGCTCTCGCCGCTACCGACGAAGCGCCCAAATGGTTTTCCGACCGGCTGAAGGCAACTTACGGCAATGACAAGACCCGACAGATCCTGGCAGCCCACCGCGTCGAGGCGCCGGTCGACTTTTCGGTCAAGGCGGATCCCAAGCTTTGGGCCGAAAAGCTCGGCGGCATCGTCCTGCCGACCGGCACGGTCCGGGTGGAAAGGCTTGCCGGGCCCGTCACCGAACTGCCCGGTTTCGCCGACGGGGCCTGGTGGGTCCAGGACGCCGCGGCCAGTCTGCCGGCCCGATTGTTCGGCGATGTCAGCGGGCTTCATGTTGCCGATCTCTGCGCGGCCCCCGGCGGCAAGACCGCACAGCTCATTCTTGCCGGCGCCAAGGTTACCGCCGTCGACACCTCGAAGAACCGGCTGGTGCGGCTAACGCAAAACCTCGACCGTCTCGGTCTGTCCGCCGAGATCGTCCAGGCCGACCTGCTCAAATACGAGCCGAAGGAATTGTTCGACGCCGTTCTCCTCGACGCGCCCTGCTCGTCGACCGGAACGGTGCGGCGGCATCCCGACGTGCCATGGACCAAGACGGCCGCCGATGTGGAAAAACTCGCGGACCTGCAACGCAGGCTGCTCGCCCGCGCCGTCACGCTGGTGAAACCCGGCGGCAGGATCGTCTTTTCGAACTGTTCGATCGACCCGCTCGAAGGCGAGGACCTCTATCGCGCCTTTCTGGCCGGCACGGCTGGAATAGCCAACGATCGGGTGCAGCAAGGCGAAATCGCCGGCATCGATCCATTCCTGACGCCGCACGGCACGCTGCGCACCACGCCCGCCGACCTCGATCTTGGTTCGCCCGGGATCTCCGGTCTCGACGGCTTCTTCGCGGCTCGTATCCGCCGAGCCGGCTAAGGATCTAACTGCCCGGAGTTACCGGCTTTTTTAGCGACGATCGGGGTCAAAACCGGGTGAACCGGCATCGTGCCGTGGAATTCGCCTTCGCACGAGTCTTGCAATCATGTAAACTCGACGTCGGGGTATTGGACGATCAGGAGGGGTTTTGGCACTTGCTGCCAGCAGCACGACGCGTCTGTGGACGCTTGTCGCGAAGGAGTTCTGGCGCAAAACGCGCCGGCGCCTGCGTGCCGGGCCGGTCTACCGCTGGCGCTATTTTGGCCGCACGCCGGAACGTGTGCTGATCGCACCGCCGGACCTGCGCCTCGCCGACCCGCAGATCGCACTTGAGATCTACTATGGGCGCTATCCCCTGTCGGGGCATCTGGTCGAGACCGGCGGCAAGTCGCCTTTCCAGATCAACGTGCCCAATCATGGCTGGCAGAAAACGCTGCACGGGTTTCGCTGGCTGCGCCACATGCGCGCCGCCGGCACCGAGCTTGCCGCCGCCAACGCCCGCGCCCTGGTTTCCGACTGGATCGTTATTCATGGCAGCCATATTTCCGGCGTCGCCTGGGAGCCCGGCACCGCCGCCAAGCGCATCATCGCCTGGCTGCAGCACTCCTCGGTCGTGTTGCAGGGGGCCGAGTTCCCCTTCTACCGCGCCTTCCTGAAATCGCTCGCCGTCCAGATCCGCTATCTCAGGTCGATGGCGCGCGAGATGCCGGACGGCAAGGACAGGCTGCGTGCCCGCATCGCGCTCGCTTTCGCGGCTTTGTCCTTGCCGGCGCCGGCATCGGCGCTGCGCGGCGCGACCCGCAATCTTGCCGCGGAACTCGACCGCCAGATCCTGGCCGACGGCGGGCATATTTCGCGCAATCCAATGGTCGTCCTGGAAATCCTCGCCGACCTTCTGCCGCTGCGGCAAACCTATGCCAATCAGGCGGAAACACCGCCGCAGGCGCTGATCGGCGCCATCGACCGCATGCTGCCGGCGCTGCGCTTCTTTCGCCATCAGGACGGCAGCCTCGCCCGCTTCAACGGCATGGGCGCCACCATCCACGACCGCATCGCCACCATCCTGCGCCACGACGACACCGCCGGCGCGCCGTTGCTGCATGCGCCGCATTCCGGTTATGAGCGCCTGTCGATGGGCGGGGTGACGGTCATCGCCGACACCGGCCTGCCGCCGCCGATCGACGTGTCCAACGCCGCACATGCCAGCTGCCTCGCCTTCGAACTGTCGTCCGGGCGCCAGCACTATATCGTCAATGCCGGCATCGACACCTATGGCGCGGCTGAATTCCGGCCGCTGGCGCGCGCCACCGCCGCGCACTCGACCGCCACCATCAACGATACCTCGTCGGCACGCTTCAGCCATTCGCTGCGCGTCAACGACCTGCTCGGTTCGCCGCTGATCGGCGGCCCGCAGCATGTTCAATGCAAGCGCATCGACCAGAAGGGCGTTCAGGGGTTCATCGCTCGCCATGACGGTTATGTCGCGCGTTTCGGTTTCTTGCATGAACGCGAACTGAAGCTCTCCTCGAACGGCAATGTGCTGGTCGGCAGGGATCGCTTCCAGCGGCCCGGCAATGCGTCGATCCGCAACAACGGCCGCGACTTCGTCACCGTCCGCTTCCACGTCCACCCCGACATCAAGCTGTTGCAGGATGAGCATGATCGCCTAGTGATGACCGCCGATCAGGCCGACAACTGGGTATTTACTTGCGCCGAAGTGGTGCCGGAGGTTGAGGAATCGATCTATTTCGCCGGTCTTGGCGGCCCGCGCCGCAGCCGCCAGATCGTGCTTGCCTTCAAGGCCTCGGAAGTTGCCGAAGTCCACTGGCAGCTGACGCGCACCAGCATCGCCGGTTACCCGGAAAACAACTGAGCCTGCCGTGCGAAAGCAGCCGGCCCGCTCAAGCTTGCTGCGGGACACCGAAAGCGTCGTAAGTAGTGAGCGAGGGCGGACCGGCGAATGCGAAGCGGATCTTGTCGACCATCGCCGCCGCCTGGCCGCTTCGGTCATAGCGCTCGGCATCCTCGACGGTGCTCCACACTGTGATCGCCATGAATGTGTCGCTCGCCTGATGTTGCTGCAGCAGCACGGCGCTGATGTTGCCGCTTGCAGCGCGGATGGCGGGGATCGCCTCGGTTTCGTAGATCGCCCGCAATTGCTCGGTCGTGTCCGGCAACGCCTTGAATTGGCCAACACGCACAAACGCCATCGATTCTTCTCCTCCGCCAGCAAGACAAGGTTATATATGGGCCAGCAAATTGCACACGAAAACGTCGGCGCTTGATTTCCGGGCGTCATGTGCTACGGCCCCCGGATGCTTCAAATCAAGTCGTGAAAGGCCGCCAGCCCATGGCCGTCGCCGCCAAGAACATTCCAGCACCTGACCTCGTTCCGGTGCGTCGCGCCCTGCTCTCCGTTTTCGATAAGACGGGCCTTCTCGATTTCGCCAAAGCGCTGGCAGCGGCCGGTGTCGAACTGGTCTCGACCGGCGGCACGGCAAAGGCGATCGCCGAGGCCGGCCTCGCCGTGCGCGACGTCTCCGAGCTAACCGGTTTTCCCGAGATCATGGATGGCCGGGTCAAGACCTTGCATCCCAGCGTGCATGGCGCGCTGCTTGGCGTGCGCGACGACCCGGATCATGTGGCTGCAATGCGCAAGTACGGTATCGAGCCGATCGATCTCGTGGTGTCCAATCTCTATCCGTTCGAGGAGGTCCGCCGCTCCGGCGCCGATTACGCCTCGATCGTCGAGAACATCGACATTGGCGGACCGGCAATGATCCGCGCCTCGGCCAAGAACCACGCCTATGTCGCCATTGTCACCGATCCCGGCGACTACGCCTCGGTGCTGAACGCGCTGGAAATGAACATCGGCTCGCTGTCGCTGGATTTCCGCAAGAAGCTGGCGGCCAAGGCCTTTGCCCGCACCGCCACCTATGACGCGGCAATCTCCGGCTGGTTCGCCGAAGCGCTTGAGATCGAGCACCCGACATGGCGCGCCTTCGGCGGCAAGCTGGAAGAGGTCATGCGCTACGGCGAGAACCCGCATCAGAGCGCCGGCTTCTACCTCAATGGCGACAAGCGGCCCGGCGTCGCCACGGCGCAGCAGTTGCAGGGCAAGCAGCTCTCCTACAACAACATCAACGACACCGACGCCGCCTTCGAACTGGCCGGCGAATTCGATCCCGACCGTTCCGCCGCGGTTGCCATCATCAAGCACGCCAACCCGTGCGGCGTCGCCGAAGGCATCTCGCTGAAGGCGGCCTACGCCAAGGCGCTGGCCTGCGATCCGGTCTCGGCCTTCGGCGGCATCGTCGCTGTGAATCGGATCCTCGACGCCGCGGCCGCCGCAGAAATCGTCAAGACCTTCACCGAGGTGATCATCGCGCCCGGCGCGACCGACGAGGCAGCGGCAATCGTCGCGGCAAAGAAAAATCTGCGCCTGCTGGTCACCGGCGGCCTGCCGGACCCGCGCACGTCAGGCACGACGGTCAAATCAGTCGCCGGCGGGCTGCTCGTCCAGTCCCGCGACAACGCCGTCGTCGACGACCTGGAGCTGAAAGTAGTGACCAGGCGCGCGCCGACGCCGGCCGAAATGGCCGACCTCAAATTCGCCTTCCGCGTCGCCAAGCATGTTAAGTCCAACGCCATCGTCTACGTCAAGGATGGCGCCACCGTCGGCATCGGCGCCGGCCAGATGAGCCGGGTCGATTCCTCACGCATAGCCGCGCGCAAGGCGCTCGACGCCGCCGAGGCCGCGGGCCTTGCCGAACCGCTGACCAAGGGCTCGGTCGTCGCTTCCGACGCCTTCTTCCCCTTCGCCGACGGACTGCTGGCCGCAATCGCCGCCGGCGCCACCGCCGTCATCCAGCCTGGCGGCTCGATGAACGACAAGGACGTCATCGCCGCCGCCGACGAGCACGGCATCGCCATGGTGTTTACGGGCGTCAGGCATTTCCGGCATTAGCTGCCTTACCCTCCCCCTTGTGGCAGGGGAATCGCACATGAGTACAAAGGGACTCTTGTGTGGTGTGCGGAAATCGATTCTGAAAGGAC
>NZ_JAMYSC010000038.1:0-65977 GCF_040321755.1 Mesorhizobium sp. M0276
GCTGGAGCCACCTGCGCCGACGTTTTGTGAAGCTGGCGCGCAACACCAAGTCCCCGATCGCCGAAGCCGCCGTGCGCCAGATCGCCACGCTCTACGTGCAGACGACGGGGCGTTCCAGAAGGTCAACCGCCCCGCCCCTCCACATCTCCAATCTTCACGATCAGCTCTCGATCACAACCAACTTTATCAGGCCGGGGAAAATCATCTCATCCGCCTCGGCCTCCTCAAAAAGAGCTTTGGCACCGTAAAGAAGGGAGAGTTTCCAGATTTCGATCCCTTCACTGGAGATTTCAAGCACAGTTTGGAGGTGTCGCACCTCGGTCAGATGCTGCTCCGCGAGATCGGGATGGAGACACCATTCGATGCCGAGCAGGCGAAGGATTAGCCAGCCCTACGAGGTTCTTGCCTCGGACACCGACTATCGGAAGTTTGATCTCGAATGGCGCTGGACGGCAGGCCAGCTACAAGTCGGGTCTCCTAACCGCTCTTCCGGTTATCGGGCGCGCCTGCCGCAGTCATCTTCCGAAAACGATGCCCGATACCGTGGGACACCATTTTGCATTCCGGCATTGCGCACGGTAGCGATCGACATCAGCCGTGTGAAGGATACCGTAGCGGGAGAGGAATGACACCGCGGAACGGAGCGACGCGACTACTGAAGTGGGCATTTAGATGCCTCCGGGACAGTCCGCTTAGTTTCACTAAGTTGCGGGCTCAGGATCGTGCTATTTCCGCAGCGGGAGATCGGTGGAGGGGTAGATGTCGAAGAAGAAGAAAAGGACGCGCATCCGACGCTACATGTCAATTGCGGCATTGCTTGACACGCTGCGGCGGCAGGAGCTGGCGATCCTGAACCCCGAGAGCTGGGATGACCGAAACGATCGCCTGTTCATGCGTGTGTACAAGAACCACAAGAACGCGGGAGGCCTGTATGGCATGTGCGCCGCACTTTGCGGCGAGACTTATCACCATTGGAAGATCTTCGCGGGCGGCGCATCCGGCGCGTGCCTAGTATTGAAACGGCGGCCGCTCGAAGCCTATCTCGACAGCCATCTACCGGAACCGGGCACGAAGATTAGGTACGAAGAGGTCGAATACCTGAAGCTTGATGAGGTGACGCAACTCTCGCCGTCCGATATCGAGGATCTCCCCTTCGTGAAGCGCTACGGCTTCAAAGACGAAGACGAATATCGGATCGTAATCGAGACAGCAGCCGAACAGCAGCAAATCATCTTCATCGACTGCCCGCACGAGTGGATCGACACCGTCTACATCAATCCCTGGCTCTATGAGAACCAAGCGCAGAGCCTGATCGAGACGATCAGGGAGGTACCCGGTTGCAAGAAGCTGAAGGTCAAGCCGTCGCGACTGACCGACAGCACAACCTGGCGCAAAGCCGCCGAGAGGATAGCCGGGAATGCGGATCTTCCACCACTAACACTGGCGACGGCCGGGAAACCAAAGGTGCACGGTAAGCAGAAGCCGGCATCGAAGACTAATACTCGGGAAACTCCTTCGCCCCGAACACCGCGAAGACAGCACAAGGCGACTCGATAGCCATGAACTGCGAGGTGGTCCTGAGTCGCTGATCAAACCTTCGATGCCGTTTCCAATCACTTGAACAGTGTCTGGTCGGCTACGGAGTCCCGTACGCGGCCGTTTGCTCACAGTCATCCATCGGGACGAAGTTACCAGCAAGCGGCCGCTCTGTTGACGACTAGAGACCCAGTCGCAAGCGCCATTATCCCTCGGTATCTTCGGTGATGATGGGCGTACGGTCGTCGCCGGTTCGGCCAGTGATGAAGGTGACTACTGGACGTTCGACAGTATGATCTACCCTTATGGAAGGACCATCGGAAATACGTCGTCTGAAGTGCCCGTCCGGAGATCCACTTAATGGCTCTGACCGGATGCGCAGGGCAATGTCCTCGTCCTTCGTCCGTGCATTTCCCTTACCGCTCACTTCCCAGCGATCGAGAAGTGAGGCGGAGACCAGGTCCGGCGGCGGCACGCCTGCTCCCTCCCAATCTCCACTCGGGCACAGTATTGCCTCTAAGCCGAATAGATGCTTGCGGAGATGGCTTAGCCGCTTGTGATGCTTGACAGACATCGGCGTGGCTTTCGCAGCCTTGAGCTTGACCGTCAACTCCTTTGCGACATCGGCAGCAAAGGCCAAATTCACCCCGCTCACCATCGGTCCGACACTCGCGAAGAAGAGGTCATCCGCCGCAGATTGGTGATTGTAAAACATGTAAAGAGGCATCCAAGGCGCGGGTGCGTCGGCAAGGCTCTCGAACTGGAACTTGGCCGAACGCGCGGGCTTGTGCAACAACTCATGGTAGGAGCGGTGCTCAATGTTCACTGCCTTCTTGGCGTTGTAGGCGGCGCTCAGGCGCTTGGCTTGTATCCTCAATTGGAGTTCGCGGCCGGTCGCTACGTGCCAGAACCTCAGATCAAGGTCGGCGCCTGTCACGGCCTCGTCCGGATACTGGATGACCAGTTCAGGTCCGGCGAATGCCGCAAGCGCGCCGGTGAAGATGTCAGTCATCGTCTCCTCGCGGAACCGCCCCCGACTAAGCTTCGCCTCTCGGTCCAGGAGACGGCCGATCAGCAGCGGCAGCGTCTTTGCTAGATCGCACATCGTTGTAGACACTTAGTCCCTCGCTCTCTTGCCATCGTCGCGATCCCGAGACTGTCGTCTCGGTCCAGTCAGAAACAGCTTCACGGCCATCCAGCAATACAGAAAGTACGGCCTGAGCTACCTTCTCGGCCTGAGCTACCTTCTCGGATGCGATGCAAATCGCCCTCTCCAACCAAGTGGTGAACAGGTTGCGGACCGCATTTAGAAACATTTTGGCCGCGTACACGATTAGTAATGTCCAAGTAGTATTGCGCGACGTGAGGTTTGGTTTAGGTTGTGCCTCGGTTGGGGGAGATTGTCGGAATGTTGGGGATGTCGGAGGAAAATGCCGAAGCGAATCTTCGGGGCTGTGTCAGCTTCTCCAGAGGGATTCAGTCGGTTCCTACCATCTTACAACTGCGACCCGCGCTACGCTGCCCCGCCGAGGCACGGAGCTGACGGGTGCTGGAGTTCCTCCGTTCGGCCGGCCGTTTCGCTGGGGTGCTGCTCCGTCGCACGCTAACTATGTTCGGCGGTCGGAAAACTGTGCCGTTCGCGCCAGATCCAGCCCGTGAGGTCGTGGCGGCGGCGATAGCGAAGCCGGAAGGACCTTCTCACCCGGCCCACGTCGAGCCATCGGCAGTAGGTTTGACGCGGGGCGAATTGAGCAGCAAGGAAGATGTCATCGAGATTGCTGACGTGTCCGTCATCGCGGACTCTATGGAAGACATAGCATCGGTCGGCATCACTTCGGCCGACGCAGGGCCAATGGATGCGGCCGAGTCTGACATCCCGACCAACGCCTATCACGACTCGACCGGAGAGGAGCAGGCTCAGGCTGCGGAAGCCGAAATTGGAGGGCGGCGGGGTCATGAGACAGCGTGTGATCTCGCCGTCATCGCTGCACCCCGTGTGCTGCCGGAGGCGGAGTGGCTCACGCCCGGGAGTGATGCCCGCCCCTCTCTAGGTGAGTCGGTAAGCGTCACAAGTGCTGAATGCATCGGAGGCGGGGAGGTGCCGCCTCCCGCTGCAGCCGCGATCGCAAGCTCCGAGGTTGCCTGCAGCGTGCCGATGGATGTCACCTTGACCGCTCCACTTCCCATTGGCGTGATGGAAGAGGTATCTGCGGACGCAGCCGATGCTCCCCAGAGTGCCAGCACCAAGGGTCCGGACGACGGGCCAGCGATCGATCCTGCGTCCTGCGCCGATTTACCCGACATTTCCGATGAGGGCGACCACATCATCCCCCCGAGTGACCCACGCCAGCCGGCCGCCGGGGATGCCGGGCGACTTGCGATCACCAGAACGGAAATGGCCGGGGAAACTCAAGAGGCCGCGTCGCCTGGCAGGAGGCCCGGTGCTCCATCGGACGGAGTTGCCCCGGCCGTGACGTTATCCGGTGCCGAATCTGATGCAATCGAGACGCTTCATGCGGAGATAGCTTCGGACATCATCGAGCCAACGTCCTCAGGACCCGAGCGGTCCGCCCCCCAAGGCCGGGTGGTGCCTGGCGAGAATGAAGCCGGCGGAGAGTCGGGGGCTGGCCGACCGCCGATCTACCACCCAAGGCTGGAACGGTCGCGGGCCAGGCGCGAGACCCGGCTTTCGGCTGCCAATGCGGACCGTGAGTATCAGGATTTAGAAGCGGACCTTCAGCTGCTATTCGGCCCAGGTGATTGGGGAATCGAACTCAGCGCGCTGCTGCGCCAGCCGGTCGGCGCTGAAGAAGTCGCGGTACAGGAAGGCGGAGACGAGACTTGGCTGGGCGCGCTGGATGACCGGCTCCTCGAGCCGCTTGCGCTAGCGGATGGTGCCCGTGTGCTCTCGGAAGGGCTGTCGATCGCGGCCGTCGGGTTGCCCATCCGGTGGCATCGCTCATCGCGGGACATTCACATCTTCGGGGAGCATCCAAGCGTCGCAGGATTCGTCAGCCAGCCTCGTGTCGCGATCGGGCGCGAGAACGTGGTCATCTGCAAGGACGAGCTCGTGGGCGTGGCACTCGCTCAGATCGCAGCCACAGGCGCCAACGCTCCCATGAGGATCGAGGGTCCGGGAGTTCCTGCCGATTGGTTCTGCTGGCGCGGCATACGCCCGGCGCGGCCCTCAGCGCCCCAGGATGGCCCGGCGATCCTGCATGCACTCGATCCGCTGCCCGCCATCTCGATCGAGTTGGCGGGAGGCCTACAGCTTGATCGCGGAAGGTGGCTGGAAGGGCACCCGCCTTCGATCCGGTTACTAGGGCTGGTAGAGCCGGACGAACCCGTGCGAATCGACGGTCGCCCCGCATCGCTCGATGGCGATGGTGCCTGGACTGCGGATGGCTGGGACCGCCGAGGTGGTCATCGAATCGAATATGGCGGCATCACTGCCAGCTACGAGGTCGCACCGGGCGCCTTCGTTTGGGATTGGTGGCCCGCCTGGCGTGAGAAGACCGCTCTGGCAGGTGCGCTCGCCTCGACGAGCGGAAGCGAGTACTTCCACACCGATCCCTCCGCGCATCTCATCGGCGCGATGCCCGGTGAGATATGCAACTTCAGCGCAGCGATCGGCGGCATCTACGTCGCTCAGCCGGAATTCGCCCCGGTATGGCTTCTGGCGCGCGCTGCGGGCATGCGAAACTCAAGACCCTCTCTGATCAGCGTGCCGCTCGCTCCCTCTACCCCGGCCCGCGCGGTGGCTTCGACGATCTCCCTGTGGGCACGGACCATCTGCTCCGTTGGACGCAGCGGTGCTCACGGATCGGCGGAGCGGCAGCTGTGGGACCAGTACCTGGCGGTCGCCAAAAGAAAACGAAGGCCGCCGCGATGAACGAGCTTCTCCTCTGGGTGTCGGCGGTCGCGTCCGGCACCGACGCTACTTTCAAGCGCAAAGCAGCGGAGCTGCTTCCCTCCCTGCGCGGCGGGCCAGCCGCGCACAACCGGGCGATGTGGGCGTTCGGCAGCCTGGCACACTGTGAGTTCGGCCAGGCAGCCGGAGGCGGGTGGCGCGTGGCACCGCCGGTGTTTGCCGCAGGCGATCCCGCGACATCGGCGACCGCTGTACTGTGCGGTGCGCGCAGCGACGCGCTCCTCGCGCGCCTGGCTTCCGCTGCAGCGGGAAGGATGTTCACGCTTCCGCAGAGAGGCGCCCCTGATCTAGTGCGCGTCGAAGCGGCATCGGCCGGAGAGATGATCGGCTTGGCACGTGAAATGGGCATCCCCGTGCAATGGAACGCCGCGCTGGCCGTGCTCGCAGCCTATCGAGCCCCTTCGCCTGAGAGCTTTCCGGAGACGGCGCTGCCCAGTGGCGGGTGGAAGGTGTTTCGTTTCTCCCGCTCGCAAATGGTCTGGACGGCCTCCACAGTGGCGGAGGCCGGCAGCACGCAGCGCGGCCTTTTCCGATTCACCTCCGACTACGGCTCCCGCCATATCTTCAGGCACGGCGGAATCTCCCGCGAGGTGCCTCCCGTCGTGGCGAAGTTCTGGGTCCTAGGCCGCCGGCAGCGTGCGATGCGGCTCGACCTGTCCAAGGGTATTGCCAGTTTTCCGATCACGGTTCGGCCGCCAGGCCTCCTCGACCGCGCGCTGGTGGTCTGCTCGGGCGTACTGCCATCCGTGGCCGAGCGACAACTCGTTTACTCCGGGGTGACCTCCCCGGTTGCTACGGGAGTATCGGCCGCCCTGCGAAACATTGGAGAGGGAGCTAACTAGTTGACGAACCCGGTTTCGATTTTCGAGGGCATGCGCGACATCTATCTGCGCTACCTAGATAGCCCCTTCGACCTCCGCTATGACAGCCTGGTCGCCGAGCGCCGAGCGCTTCTCGATACCGATGGGCGCCTCTACCGCCGCCCACTTATCGAACCGGCACCGCCGTACGCTATGAGCGGCCGCAATTTCGCCTCCGCGGCGGCCGACATTCTCGGCGGACTCGTATCGCCCCCGCTCATCACCGACATATCGGATTTCGTGTCACAGGGTCTGTTCCCTGCCGGGCGCGAGCTCTACGAGCACCAATTCAGGGCACTCGATGCGTCGATGCGTGAGTGCAGGGACATCATCGTCACCAGCGGCACGGGTTCGGGCAAGACCGAATGCTTCCTCCTCCCGCTCGCCGCGGCACTTGTCGCCGAATCCGCCCGCTGGGGAGCTCCAGGAGCCCCACCGGCCGAGCGCGACTGGTGGAACCACGACGGCCCGCCCGGACGGCGATACCACCCGCGCGTCTCTCAGCGAGGTCACGAGGATCCCGTCGCGCGCCCGCCAGCGATGCGCGCATTGGTAATGTACCCTTTGAACGCGCTGGCGGAGGACCAACTCGTCCGCCTTCGCCTGGGCTTCGACAGCATCAATGCGAAAAACTGGCTCGACAGTCACCGCCATGGCAACCGACTCTATTTTGGTCGCTACACTGGTCGCACGCCGGTTTCGGGCGATCCGTCTTCCACGAGCAAGGAAGGGGAACTGCGGCGCGAGCTTGCATCGCTCGAGCGGGATGCACTCGCCGTCGCCGGATCACCCGAAGCTGTCCGTTTCTTCCAGAGCATGGACGGTGCGGAGATGTGGTCCCGGTGGGACATGCAAGACAGCCCGCCTGACATCCTGATCACGAACTACAGCATGCTGAACATCATGCTGATGAGAGGTGTTGAGGCACCCATCTTCGATGCCACCCGTCATTGGCTGAGCCTCGACACGCGGAACGTGTTCCATCTCGTAGTCGACGAGCTGCACACTTATCGCGGCACGCCTGGAACAGAGGTGGCGTATCTTCTGCGGGTGCTGCTCGATCGCCTCGGGCTTCGCCCGGACCACGATCAGCTCCGTATCATCGCGTCGTCCGCTTCTCTTTCTGACGATGTCGCCGGGCGCGACTACCTGCACGGGTTCTTTGGCCGCGACAGGTCGCGATTCGCCGTGATCGGCGGCACGCAGCGACCGCTGTCAGCGACGGCGGTGTCATCCATCGCGTCGCACGCGGCTGCGTTTGCCGCCTTTCCCGCGGCGGCCGCCTCGACAGGGATCGACGGAGCGGTCGGCGCGCTCGAAGCCGCGGTCGGAGTCAGCCAGAATGGCCATCTTCTGGCCGGGGACAGGCTTGGCCGCGCGCTCGCGCGCGTTGAGGCGGCGGACGCGCTGCGATCGGTCTGCAGATCCGACGATGGCTCTGGCAGACTGGAGCCAAGACAGACCGCCGACATCGGTGTCCGCCTATTTCCCGCGGAGTCTCGGCAGGTAGCGACGGCTGCGGCCGAGGGCCTGGTGACTGCGCTCGCGAGCGCCGAACTGCCGAACACCGATCCATTGCTACCGGTTCGCGCCCACATAATGTTCCGGAACGTGCAAGGGCTTTGGGCTTGTGTCGACCCCGCCTGTGGGCACATCCCACAGCGCCCTGACGCCCCACCTGTCGGAGCGCTCCATCACATTCCGGCCTCTGGATGCGGATGCGGTTCGCGTGTGCTTGAGCTCCTGTATTGCGAGCCGTGCGGCGAGGTATTCCTGGGCGGATATCGAGGTGATACCAACAATCCGAACCAGTGGCGGCTGACACCGGACTTCCCCGATCTCGAGCAGGTGCCGGACCGGGCCGGCGCGGAGCGCGACTACGGCAACTACGCGGTGTTCTGGCCATCCGCCGGCCGCACCCCGCGATCGACGAGCTGGAGACAGGCGAACGTCCTGCGAGAATGGCGGCGGGCGCGGTTGGATCCGCGCTCCGGTATTTTGACAGCGGGCGTGATTGGCAATGGGCATGTCTACTACGTTCCTACCCAGCACCAGCCGCAGCGCGCCGGCGGCGCAGCTCTGCCGACAGCGGGAGCATTTCCTTCTCGCTGCCCGCGCTGCGACGCGGACTGGGCAGGCCGCAACGTCGGCTCGCCAATTCGAGGGCAGCGCACGGGTTTCCAGAAGGTCGCCCAAGTACTTGCGGACTCGCTCCTGCGTGACATCGCTCCTCCGGGCAGCGAGCAGAACCGGAAGCTTGTCGTCTTTTCCGATAGCAGACAGGACGCGGCCAAGCTCTCAGCCGGGATGCGCCAGGCCCACCATCTCGACGCAGTTCGCCAGGCAGTGGTGGCTGCACTGGAAGTGGCAGGCCAAGGACCCGTCGCCTTCCAAAGCCAGATCGCTGGCGCACAGCTCACACCACAGGAGGCCGCGGCAGCGGCCGCCTTCGTGTTAAGCTCACCGCAGGACGCGATGGTCATCGGATTTGCAGCCGGTCCGTTGGCGGGGCAGCCGTGCCCCTATTCGCCCGGCTCCACTTTCGCGCAGGCGGCGGCGGCGATCCTCGCCCGGACAGCGGGTCCGTTTCTCGTCGGCGACGTGTTTCGCGATGCAGAACTCCAGCTTCTTGCGGCCGGAATCAATCCAGGAGGGTACGCCCAAGACAGCCTTTGGACCGCTCCAGATCGGAAGACGGGCAGCTGGCGGGAGCTCTTCGACTGGGCAACAACGCCGCCGTCGCCATTACCGGGAGGGCTGTCCGTCGAGCAGGACGAGCATCTTCGGCGGCTGCGCCGCAGCGCTCATGCGGCGGTGCTGAACGTGATTTTCGCCTCGGGACGCCGCGGACTGGAAGCGCTTCAGATCGCACACGCCGCCGTCGGGTCGGGGGCACCGGGGGACGGCGACGCGGTCGTTGTCCAAGCAGCAGACGGCACGCTTCGGCTTCTCGGCGAGCGCCGCCGCATCGATGGCGAGCCCTACACCGCGCTGGGTGCACCGGCCGCGCCAGGGTTCGTCCGAGATTATCTAGACGAGGTCGCGAGGGTCAACGCTCGGCCGGCCGCGGCATTGGTGGCGGCGGTTGAGAACCGGCTCTCCCATGGCGGCCTAGTCACGAGTTGGCTGATTCAGCCGAACCGACTACGGATCGCCCGTGCCGGTGCGGGATCGTGGGAATGCGATGCCTGCCGGCGCGTCCATCTCCATCCGAGTGCGTCGGTATGCACCGATTGCCAAGGCCAGCTGGTAGGCCCCCAGGCTATTGGGGCCGGCGCAACGGCAATGGATTACTACCTATTCCTGGCGCGGGATGCCGGACCGCTTTTCCGCCTCAATTGCGAGGAGATGACGGGACAGACCGGCAAGGCTGAGGCGCGCATGCGTCAACGGCTCTTCCAAGGTGTCTGCCTTCCCGCTCCCGAGGAGATTCCCCTCGTAGACACCATCGATCTCCTCAGTGTAACGACGACGATGGAGGCTGGTGTCGACATCGGATCGCTGCTTGCAGTCATGATGGCGAACATGCCGCCGCTGCGGTTTAACTATCAGCAGCGGGTCGGTCGCGCCGGCCGACGCGGCACCGCACTCTCCATCGCGCTGACGCTCTGCCGCGGTCGGAGTCATGACGACTACTACTTCCAGCGGCCCGAGAAGATCACAGCCGATCCTCCGCCGCAGCCATATGTCGACCTCACAGTGGAGCCGATAGTCCGGCGAGTGCTGGCGAAAGAAGTTCTCCGCGAGGCGTTCGCGGCGCTCCAGCTGTTTCCCGCGGCATCCGGAGACAGCGTGCATGGAGAGTTCGGGGAAACCGCCGCATGGGGGCAGCCCGCAGCTGGTCTTGGCGGTGGGGCTGGCTCGACAGTTCGTGCGCAGGTCTCCGCCTGGATCGGTGCGAACGGAGTTAGGATATCCGCGATCTGCAGTGTGCTTCTTCAAGCCGCAGCTCCTGTTCTTCAGGCGAACCAGAGCGGCTTGGAAGCGTGGGCGGCCGCCAACCTCGTGGCGGAGATCGACGCTGCGGTGGCCAGCCCGCACCTGATGCAGACGCAGCTCAGCGAGCGGCTGGCCAATGCTGGCATTCTTCCGATGTTCGGCTTCCCGACCAGGACGCGCTATCTATTTCACGGTAGACCGGGCCGGGGACAGTGGCCGCCAGCCGATGTCGTTGATCGCCCCCTCGATCTCGCGATCAGCCAGTTCGCTCCTGGGTCGGAGACCGTAAAGGAAGGCATGATCCACACGGCAATCGGCGTGGTGGACTATCAGCTTCGGGGAGGCATCCCCACCGAGATCGCAAACCCACTCGGACCGCCGATCCCCACGGGCATCTGCCGCCGGTGCCAGTCGATCGACGCGGCCGCCGTCCCCGCGTTCACCTGTCAAGTGTGCGGCGCCGGGGCCGCCGATTATCAGGTCGTCGATCTCTCGGAGCCGCGCGGCTTCCGAACACGCTTCGGGTCCGAGCGGGACTATGATGGGACCTTCGAGTGGACCCCGCGCGCGACGCGGCCAAAGCTTGGCCTTTCGGGACCTCCGCTCGCGACGCACTGCAATTTCGGCATCCACAGCGGCGGCCAGACGGTCCACGTGATCAACGACAACAACGGGCAGCTGTTCGAGTTCGAGAGGTTCTGGGATGAGACCTGGGCAACGCGTCAGGCCCTTAGCAAAGTCAACGCGATACCTCGGAGCCAACCCACGGGCGGTCCCGACCGCCGGGCGCTGGCCGCGATAAGCCGCACCGACGTGCTCGTCGCCGGGGTCGACGTGTGGCCATCCGGCGTGTTTGCCGATCCACTACGTGTCGAGGGACGGGCGGCACTATACTCGTTCGGGTTCCTGCTGAGGCGGGCTGCGGCGGTGCGCTTGGATGTCAGTGATAACGAGCTCAAGGTCGGGTTGCGCACGACAGTTGCGGCGGGGAACGTTGTAGGCCAGGTGTTCCTCTCGGACACGCTCGAGAACGGTGCCGGCTACAGCACCTTCCTGGGAGCGCCTGCCGAATTTGAAGCGGTGCTGCAGGATGTTCTTGGACCCGGCCTCCTCGGCCGGTTCCAGGTCATGGCCGGTCCGCACGACCATGGCACGGTGTGCCAGACATCTTGCCACGAGTGCATGCGCGACTACGGAAACCTGGCCTACCACAGCATCTTGGACTGGCGTCTCGCGGTGGATGTCGCGCGGCTATGCCTCGATGCGGCGGCTCCCATCGACTTCTCGCCAGCCTATTGGGCCGGCGTTGCGCAACACGCTGCGGACCGGGTTCATGCAGCGCTTCCGGGATCGTCGCGGACGACCATCGCAGGGTTGGAGGCGGTCATCGCCGCGAGCCGCGCGATCGTAATAGGACATCCGCTCTGGGATGTCCGCCCTGGCATGACCCATCCTGCGCTGACCGCCGCCGAGGTCGCGGGCAGGCAAAATGGGCTGGCCGTCGAGTTCCGGTCCACGTTCATGGCGATCAGGAGGCCGATCTGATACTGCTCGACGCAGGGCGCGGTGCGTCGACAAAACAGCACTCGTGGGTCGCTTGCGATTGCTGCGCGCCCAGACGGGTAAGGGGGATGTATGCAGGATCGCGCTGAAGAGCTGGCGCTTGAGATACGGCGCGGCCGTCAGAGCGGAGATGTCGTCCGAACGACGCTTCGCGTCGACGATCGCGTACTCGCCCGCGTCACCGACGGCATCTACCGCCGGCCATCGTCCGCGTTCCGCGAACTGATCTCGAACTCCTACGACGCGGATGCCACCGAGGTCATTCTGCAGACCGATGCGCCGCGCTTCGAGCGCATTGTCGTCCGAGACAACGGCCTCGGGATGTCGCCGGAGGTCTTGGCCGATCTCGTGACCCACATTGGTGGCAGCTCAAAGCGGACCGCCAAGGGTAAGCGTCTCGGGACGGCGAACCCATCGGACCCAACGCTCTCCCCCGGCGGGCGGCGGCTCATTGGAAAGATCGGGATCGGGCTCTTCTCGGTCGCACAGCTGACGCAGCATTTCCAAGTGATCACAAAGCGTCGCGGGGACGACTTCCGGACCTCTGCGGTCGTTATCCTGAAGACACACACGGAGGAGATGCTAGCCGCCGCCTCCGACAAGCATGCCTTCGAGACGGGCACCGTCACGATCACGAGCGAGCCCGCGACCGACATCGAGACGCAGGGCACCGAGATTGTCCTGATGGAGATTACGCCACAGGCGCGCGAGCTGCTCCAGGGCCTGGACAGGTGGACCTTTCTTGACCGCGCAGAGGCCGGGGACGTGGATGGCGCTCCCCCGATGCCACCGAGCTACCATATCGGGCGCGTGGCACGCGACGATGCCGATGTATATCTCGAGCAGCCCCGGCTGCCATGGGACGTGTCCGACGCTCCGAGTGCTAGGTTCCGGAAGCTGTATGCAGCGGTGCGCCAAGAAGTCCGCACGCGCAAGGCTACGCCCAACATCGAGGAGTCTCTCGATCACTATCTCGGAATGATCTGGTTGCTTAGCCTAGCGGTGCCCGTCCCTTACATTGACCGGCATCCATTCGAGCTGACGGCCGGAGATGGGATCGGCTTCTACAGCCTCACTAGCAGGTCGGCGGAGCCAGTGGAGCTGACGGGTACAGAGACTATCGGGCAGCGGCTTGGGCTGACGAGCACCGTCGACCCCGTCGGCTTGTTCCGCGTGCTCCTCGACGATGTCGAGCTGCTGCGGCCAATATCGTTCGACAGGGATCTCCACGGCACTAGCGAGATCGGTCGCCCGCTGATGTTCTTCGGCAAGGTGACATCCGGTCTGGGAGCGGTCCCCCCCGATATTGGTGGAGGGGCGCTATCCTTCGAAGCATATTTATACTGGAACCAGAAGATCACTCCCAAAGAGAACAACGGCTGCCTCGTCCGCGTGAACAACGCGAGCGGTGTCCTCTTCGATCCCTCCTTCCTGGGCTACCAGGTCTCCGAACTCACCCGTTTGCGTCAGCTCATGTCCGAGGTCTTCATCACCGAGGGACTCGACGCAGCGCTCAACATTGACCGCGAGTCCTTCAACTACAGCCATCCGCACTACCAGTATCTCCAGAAGTGGGTGCATTTCGCCGTCCGCCAGACGACGAACCGGCTCAAGCAGCTCAATAAGGAGTTGCTTGAGACGCGGCGGGCGGCTGCGGCCGGTCATCGTGTCTCGCACCTTGAGAACCTCGTCGAGCGCGTCTGGCGCGATCGGAAGGGCTTGGATGCCGAGCCCCCACCAGAGGTCCGGCTAGCGCCGGGCGGCCAAGCCCTCCTCGCGGACCGCGAACGCGGCATACTGGTGTTCAACGCTGACACTCTCGAGGCTGAGGCGGCGGCACGCGACAGCACCGTCGAGAACACCCAACTCGAAGCACTGGTGAAGGTGCTGAGCGCCTGGGGCCTGCTCGAGAACCTCTCGTGGGAGGAGCAGCAGTCGCTTGTCGCGGACATCGCAGCAGTGTTCGGAGCTCGCCCCTGATGGAGGAGTTCAACGACGACGAGATTCTCGGCCAGATCCTGCGCAAACCGACCGTCGAGGAGACCTCTCAGCGTCCATTCAAACCCTGGCACCGGCCGCGCAAGCAGTGGGTCCGACGATACCAGTGGCACGATTCGCTTGTCGACATGCTGCGTGATACGCACTTTCCGGGCGACGCGAGGACGTTGCGCTATCTCAGCCTTCCCGGCGAGGATCTCCTGGACGTGCGCGTGCTCCGGGAGGCATGTGAGCAGGCGGGCCTCGATCTCCGCTTCACAGGCCTCAACTCGGTGCGGCGGGGGTCTGCCGACGATGTGCAGCTGAACATCTCAGAGAGCGAGGTCCGAGGTCTCGCGCGAATCCACAGCGGCTCGATGATCTTGCGCGAGCGGTTCGAATCTATCGCGAACCGGGGATCGCTTGCATACGCCGAGGTGCGAGGCGGCGGGCCCTTTCATGCAGTGAACATCGACCTGTGCGATCACATCGCGCTTCGCGCGGCTGGTGCCGGGCAGGCGACCGTGATCGACGCGCTCGCCGAGGTCATCCAGCTGCAGCTAACCAATGCGATCCATCCATGGCTGCTGTTCATCACCACACGCGTGTCACCGGACCGTATCGACGCTCGGAACCTTGCCGCGTTGATCAAGGCTATCTCGGACAATGTAGCAGCGAGCGACGAATTCGGACGAAGGACTGGGGAGCTGCTCCGTGCCGAGGGCGACAGGCTCGGTGCCGTGCTAGCCGATCCAGGTTCACTGGACCCGCGGGCCTTCATGAACTTATTCGCACTCGGGTTCGGCAAGTGGCTGCTCCGATTCGTCGGAGCGGCTCACCCGGAACGCACCCTTCAAATGCTGCCGGGCTGTTTCTATGCGGTGCTCCCAGATCATCCCGACATGCTGTCGCTTGGCTTCCGTTGCGACGTTGTGCAGGCACCTGCGCATGACCGCTATCGCTTGGTCGGAGGGGGCACTGAGGTCGCCGTCGCAAACGAAGTGGACCATGGGCTACGCCTGCTCGACGCGACCGACGAGTTATTCGATCTCGACGAGATGCTTGGGCGGGAAGCTCAGCTGCTCGAGTCTCTGACGGTCGAATCCTCTAATCTGCTCCGGTCGGCACACTACGACGTGGATGGGACCGCTGGATACCGCGGCTGGTTGGAGGTCGATGCGGCGTAGCGCGCGGCCCGTCAGGCCGTCGCGGTCTCTTCACGCTCGGTAGTCCTGCGTGGCCTGGGGCGTGTCCCAGCACGGAGGCGAGATGGCTTGCCAGCTCCGGTTTCCTTGCATCGCACTCCCAAATGACCAAGACCCGCCATCCCAGCGCCGTGAGGGCAGCGGTGATCTTCGCGTCGCGCTCGCTGTTGCGCTGGAACTTCGCTGACCAGTAGTCCTGCCGGGTGCGGGGCATTCGCGCATCCCGGCAGCCATCGTGCTGGTGCCAGAAGCACCCATGGACGAGTATGATGGTCCGATGCCTTCGGAGCACGATGTCCGGCGTGCCGGGAAGATCACGGCGATGCAGCCGGAAGCGGTACCCGAGCCTATGGAGCGCGCGGCGCACCGTGATTTCGGGCTTGGTGTCCTTCGATCGGAATTGCGCCATCATCTTGCGACGGGCTGCATCGTCGAGCACGTTCTTCGTTACCTGCATTACCCTAAGCTCTGCACCGAGCTTGAAATCGTCAAGTCGTGAGGCAATTATCGGAGCGCTCAACCGCGTGCGCGCTGCTTCTCCGCGTGCGCGGCTCCAATGTGGGCATCTAGGTCTGCGACCTGCACTTGTACAGAGGTTGCGACTGCGCTGGCCACTGGCGGAGGCACCGCCTCGCTCACCTGGATGATCTGAGAGGAGAGGCTGCCGAGGAGCTCGTATTTTTTGGGGAAACCCTGAAGCAGCATCGCCTCGTAAACGCTCAGCCGACGGCGGCAATCCGGATGGATGTGGACCTCCCGGTGTCCGTATGCGACCGTTGGGCTTGGTAATTCCCAGTGTAGCGTCTTGAAGCTGCGGTGGCGTCCGTCGCCTTGCCGAAGCGCTCCCGGTGTCGTGAACTTCGGTGATTTCGGGCGCATGCACCAATGGTTGGGATGGTGTGCAATGTCGAACGGCTTGAGGTCGCGGTCGAAGAACGTAGCATCGGGGAGATCGCCGATGGCACCCCGGACATCCGGACGTCGCCCCTCTGCGCTGACAACCTTGGCCGGTGGCGACCAGACAGCGTCGCCGTATAGATCCCGGTTAAGGCCGACCACGAAGAGGCGCTCGCGTATTTGGGGCGTGGCGTAGTCGGTCGCCAGCAGGACGGCACGGCTGAGCGAGAAGCCGGCATCTTCGAAAGCCTTCTCAATTTGTCGGAGCCGATGCGCGTGCCGGTCGCTCATCAAGCCGGTCACGTTCTCCATGACGAAGAACTTCACCGGCTTGCGCTGATTGAGCGACTTCAGGAGTTGGGCGTATGCCAACGGCAGAGAATGCCGCGGATCGGCTTCAAGGTACACGGTATTGGCGCGGCTGAAACTCTGGCACGGAGGTCCGCCGATGATGCCCTCAGGCTCGAAGGTCGCCCCATGCAGTCGGTCGAGCTCGGCCAGCGTCAGCTTCGAGACATCACCGACGTGGCCGCGGTGCGCCCCTTTGCGGTTATGATTGTAGGACGCGACGCTGTCGGTACGAAGGTCGAAAGCCAATCCGATTTCGTAGTCCGCAGCCTCGAATCCCAAATCAAGTCCACCTGCCCCGCAGAAGAGGCTGAGTAGCATAAAATGCCTCCTCGGAAATGGCAGCAATCGTCAACAGCACCCCCGCGCAAGCATGCGCGCGCCGACACTGCCCGTCATCGCTCATTGCGACCAGAATGTCGAGGAGAAAGCGTTCTCAGTCCCAGTGTACGCACAACTGGAGTCGGGCTGGGTCGCCTCCCTCCGAGACTGGGCAACATGACAATCGCCTACGGCTGAACCGTGGATACACTACCCTGCATGCAATGCTTGAGAGGTTAGCGATTCGTGGCCAGTGATCTGCGAGAGTTCTACGACTGTCTCAACCGCGAGGAGGCAGAACTCGCGACCGAGATCGCGACCGATGGATTAGGTCTTCTGATGCGCGTCGCGATCAACGAGCTTGATCTCGACTTCGAGGCAATGAAAAGGGGCGGGACGGTTGGTGATGCCGATGATGAGCGCGCCTATCTCATGCGGATGGGCGTGATCCGCATTATCAAGCTGGCGATGCAGGCGCATCCACAGTTCGAGGCTCCCACGCTGACGTTCCAGCGCGACTTGGCATATTCGCTTCCTGTGCTTTCATTGATCAACAAGGTCGGAACCATTGAGCACGGCCGACGGGTGGCGCAGAGCCTTGCCGCGGAAGCCGGCAAGATAGAGAGGCGGCCGGACTGCTTCCGCATCGTCCTTCCGGCCAATCTAATCGATCTCGAGCTGCATGAGCGTGAGCTAGATCGATACCATGTCAGGCGGCAACGAGAAATTTTTGCGCAAGGATACGAGGCGCTCGTGGATGTGCAGGTGGGCGACGAGGTGAGGTCGCTGCTCACCGCGCTCGTCTATCCGTTTCACACGCACTTCATAGGTTACGAAGCCGACCCTACGCTCGACTTATACTTCTTTGGACATGCCTATAACGAGATCCAGATTTCCAAAGGCTTCGACACTTTCCACTTCGCCACAACGTTCGGCAACATGACCTTCCAGCACTATCAACTGGCAGCCATGTTCATAGTGTCGGTGGGAATGAAGCATCGGGCCTACGTGCAAGCGCTAATGGAGAAGGTGCCTACGATCCGGATCGAGGATGTCCTCACGGTGTCAGTCACCACGCATAGCTTCCTCGAGGGCCTTCGAGAATTCATCAACCAGGTCGGCGAGAAATTTGAAGCCCACGTGCCGGTGACGGAAGAAGGCGTTGGCATAATCTTCGCTGTCCTGTCTGTTAGTCGACGCAACCTGGCACTGTTGGATCGGCCCGGCGCGCCGATACCTCCCCTGATCCGGTGCTCCGATCACCATGTGATAAGACCCTTGGCCGGCGCGACCGCCGACAACGTGATGCTGTTCCTCCTCACCTCGCTTCAGTACAATTTCCCGACGGACTACGATCGGGCTCAGCGGGCGCGCGAGGGTGTCATGCAGCGCGCGGTCGAGAGAGCTCTCCGGTCCGTGCTCCCCGAGCTGGAGTATCGAGGAAACATTAAGTTGAGGCGTGGCCGGAAGGTCTTGACGGATATCGACTTGGTGCTTGCGGAGCAGCGCACAGGTCGCGTGATCCTCATTCAGCTAAAGCACCAAGACCCGTACGGTGATGATCTCGCCACGAAGCAGGCAAGGACTGGGCGGCTGAATCAGCAGGTCGGAGACTGGCTGTCCAAAGTGCGCTCATGGCTTGCTGCCGCGGACACCTCCGAAGTCCGAGCGACCCTACGGCTCCCATCCTCCGTGAATAGGCCGACGGTTAGCCTTTTGGTCCTGACGCGCCACTACGCGCATTCGCTCCGCCCGGTCGTCGGCGGCGACGATGCGGCTTTTTCCAATTGGACTCAGTTGGTCACGGCGGTTGCACGACTGCGAGAGCGGAAAGGTTCTGTTCTCGCGATGGATGATCTTATCAAGGAGTTGAGAGGCTTGAGCCTTCTTGAGGAGGAAGACTATCTCCCCGAGCCTCCCAGCGACTGGACCGTTGGAAGCTTGCGCTTCACGATCGAACAGGAGCGGAATTGAGCGTTATCTCAGAACTACTGAGGGCATATGACTGCCTCAAGCAACTGACGACGAGGTTACACGGCAGCTCGGAGGTGGTGCGGCGGGAGGCCACAGCGTGCATTCGCGGTCGTCGAGGTGAAATTGAACCTAGCCAAATGGCCGAGATGGGGCACAGAGCTGGGTCGCCAACCCTGCGACGATCCTGCCTCTAACCGAGATTGCGGTTATACGGAAAGCGGAAACGACAGGTTGACTTCAAAGGTCGCCGCACGGGTTTCCCAGTTTCCCAGCTAACAAGCTTTGACCCCTTCGAGGCCAGCGAGCCTTCACAGCGGATGCTTCAAAAGTAGCGATTCCGGGACGACTGAACGCGATCATCGGGAAAGCCCGGGACGCTGTGGCCAGGAGACATCGAGGGAACGGTATATCGGACGGTTGAAAGGCACCGACAGGAATGCAGAATGGGAATGCCCAGGCACTGTCGGATTTGCTGAATGACCTTAAGAACGGGTCAGATGACTGGAAAGCAAATATTTGCAGCGAATGGCGGCACATCACGATCCGGGAATGTGAGACAACGAACCCAGATCGTGATGTCGCGCAGCATTACTCATGACCCCTTGCAAATTGCGATCAGGCGGTTGAGACCGGGATTCTTCACGATCCACCCCGAAATCTGGATGCCCTATGCTCAGCCTCACAGTTTTTCTGAATCTCCTCCCTGACATCAAGCCGTTGAAAGCCCGCCAGTTGATCCTCGAGGGATCGTTGCTGACCGACGAGCAGCGCCAGGACATCCGCATGCGCGATCTCAACGTCTTCGACACCTTGCTGGAGGTGGGCCCCGATGCCGCGGCCGCAATCGTGGAAATCTACAAGGCAGGCAAGCTGCCGATGCAAAAGGCCTCGTTCCGTCCTGCCGCGGTTCCGGAGGCCGAAGCCTATCTGGCAGACGCACCTCGATACCGCGCCGAGATCGCGGAACGGCAACGCCTCGAGAGGGCCGTCAGGGATCCATCAGTCCTCCGGGAGTCAGACCTCGATAATTATCGCCTCCTCGATCGCCTGTTCTTTGCCCTCAAGGGCTCCGGCGACGGCACCCTCGTCCTCGCAGGGATTATTGTGACCAAGAGCCTAGTTGGCTACTCGAGCAATTCTGGCAAGACGACCGGATGGCGGGTTTCGTTCTCATGGACGGCCAGTGACGGCCAGAAGCGGTTGATCGAGAAAGTGCCGCCGGAGGCCGACAACCGCCGGAACGACCCCGAGCGGAACTGGGGATTGCACGAATAACGCCTTATCGAGGGCCAGTGTGGCGACTTTCTCGCGTCTCGCGTGGGTCGCCTACTGCCGATCAGCCTTCAACCTATACACTCATGCGAGATGCTGATTATCGGCTGTCCTTGCCAAAAAGGCTGCCGCCAGCAGCGCGACCTGCTTTCCCGAAAGGCTTCCCTTCATGGTGCGGCTGCTATCGCTCCAATGGCGCTCCAGACGTCCGACCCCCAGACGAGTTCGACCACCTTGGAGCCTACATCGCGCAGCGCATTGCCCATGTCGTCATCACCAAGGCCGTGAAGCCGCGTTGCGCGATTGAAATCCATTCGATCGGCAAGGCAGGCATCGCTTAAGAAAACATCCCCCTACATGGCACCGCTCAGCCGAGATTCGGCAGCTGCGCCCATGGCTGCTATGATCATCTTTGCACGCGCTGAAACGGCTCGCTGTTCGGGGCGGTACCGATGTTCAACAGACGCGCGTTGAGTTCATCCACCGAGATCGGCTCGCAGCCCGGATACGCCTGTCGGTAGGCCACTTGCAGTTCTCGCGATACGGCTGGCCCATAGCAGATCGCCTCGGAGTCCAGCACGATTCTACCATCTGCACTGCGCCAACTGGGCCCGGCTCCGATTTCGATGCTGTGCACTGCCTGATCGAAAGGAACGCCCATGTCCTCGGCGGTAAGAAGTCGGCCAACTGCATGGCCCGCCTCGTGCACTGCCGTGATACGGTCAATCGTTCTCGTCCGTGCCTGCGCTTGCGCAGCACGCCTTGCGTTGCGATTCATTACGCTTTCTATGTCGGTGTGCCTGGTCACGCCTTGTTTGCTGGCCGACTTAGCTGATGGAGAAATGCTGACATCGATCAGTAATACGCGCAATCCAAAGACACCCTGCCGACGGCACCGCTGGGGGAACTTCGTCGGGCTCGGCCAAATCCGTAGTAAGTGGCGGGCGAATTGTGGGGTAGGTTCAAGATCGACGATGGAGCGCCAGATAGTCGTCGCGCATCTCATGCAGACATCGCATGGCGCAGGTGTTTTTCCCGCTTCAATGATCGCACTCTGCCGACCAGACAAGGCTTGAGCCATACGATTGGCAAAGGATACTCAATTAGCCGGCCCCAGTATATTGTGCTGAAACCACCGGCGGTGGATAACGAAGCGGGCACCGGGCATTGGAGAACCGATATATGATTGACGAAACTGATGACCGCGCAGCAGACTTGGCCGAATTGACCGCCGATATAGTATCGGCATTCGTGAGCAATAATTCGGTACCTGTATCGAGTCTGCCCGAACTGATCGGGTCGGTTCATCAGTCGCTGTCCGGCCTCAGAGAGCCCCCGACGCCAGTAGTAGAGCCACAGATGCCTGCGGTTAATCCGAAGAAGTCCGTGTTTCCTGACTATATCGTCAGCCTTGAAGACGGTCGAAAATTCAAGTCGATTAAACGCCATTTAGGCCTGCTTGGCATGACGCCAGATCAATATCGCGCCAAATGGGGGTTGCCGCACGACTACCCAATGGTGGCAGCGACCTATGCCGCGACGCGGTCAGCTTTGGCGAAGTCCATCGGTCTTGGCCGCAAGCCTGTTCCAGCTAAGAAGGCGTCGGCTAAACGGAAGGCGAAAGCGTAGTTCCAAACACGGTTCGCCCCGTCGGTGGCGCTCGAAAAGAAAGGCCGTCGTTTTCCCACAAACGACGGCCCAGCCCCTGGCCCAACACCCCCAGGAAAGCAAAGATACATTAGAACAGGCTAAAATCCGCGGCCGCCTTCGTAAATGCCTGTTCGATGGCCCGGTCGATGGCTGGCGGCGGGACTCTTGTAGTCGCCGAACCTGAGACATATCGGTTTGGGCTGGACGAAAAGGGGCGCACGAAGAAGGTGACGATCACAGGTGGAACCAAGGAGGTCGAAGACATGCAAGGGCATGTTTGGGCTCAGCTAAAGAGACTTGTCGGGAAGTCCCTGACAAAGCCTACCAACTGTGGGTATACGGTCGACGCGATGATTGAGACGGCCAAGGCTCTGATTGAGATCAAGACAGGAGTTTTCGCTCATGACATCTACGAGGCTGTGGGGCAGCTAAGCAAGCCTTATTCGATGGATCTTCGCGAACGGGTTGTTGCGTCAGTTGAGCAGGGTGGCCTGTCGCGGCGGCAGGCGGCAGTACGCTTTGAGGTTGGGATCAGCACCGTCATCAGATGGGTAAGCCGGTTGCGCGAAACGAACAGTCTTGCGCCCGGTAAGATGGGTGGGCACAGGCCGAAGAAGATTGCCGGAGGCCATCGGGAATGGTTGCTGCTGCGCTGCCGGGCTGCGGACTTCACGCTACGCGGTCTTGTGGCCGAACTTGGCGATCGCGGCCTGAAGGTCGATTACCGTTCGGTGTGGGAGTTCGTCCACGCCGAGAAGCTCAGCCAGAAAAAAAGACGCTGATCGCGGCCGAGCAGGATAGCCCGGATGTAGCACGCCGGCGGGCACAGTGGGCAAAGTATCAGGATCGCATCGATGCTTCTCGTCTGGTGTTCATCGACGAGACCTGGACCAAAACCAACATGGCCCCGCTCAGGGGATGGGCGCCGCGCGGCGAGAGGATCAAAGCCAAGGTGCCGCATGGCCATTGGAAGACAATGACCTTCCTGGCAGCGCTGCGCCACGACCGTGTCGAAGCGCCATGGCTGATCGACGGACCGATCAACGGCGAGCGCTTCCAGCTCTATGTCGATGAGGTTCTTGTCCCAATCCTCAAGCCCGGCGACATCGTCATCATGGACAATCTCGGCTCGCATAAGGGCAAGGCCGTGCGCCGCGCCATCCGCTCGGCCGGCGCCAGGCTGTTCTTGCTGCCCAAATACTCGCCCGACCTGAACCCCATCGAGAAGCTCTTCGCCAAGCTCAAGCATTGGCTGCGCAAGGCTGCAAGCCGAACGGTTGAGACCGTCTGTGACGCCATCGGCCAAATCCTCGGCACCGTCACTTCAACCGAATGCAGAAATTACTTCACTGAGGCCGGCTATGCCCCACCTAAATTCATCCCGCTCTAGCGCTCTACCCATCGTTGATAAAGCTGCCTGACGACCTTGAGCCCATAATTCTAATTCCGGATCGGCCATCGCTCAGGCCGCAGATGGCAGCCGCGCTCGATGCTCGGAGAATTAAGGTGTACTTCTACTCAATTGGGCGCGTGGGGGAGAAGCCGACCATCACATTCTCAAACACGTTCATCCGACGAGTCACCAGCCTTGGCCGCAAGGCTGCTCCAGCTAAGAAGGCACCGGCTAACCGGAAGGCGAAGGCGTAGCTCCAAACTCGGGATTGCGCCTTGGGCGGTAACAACGTGCACTCTCCTACGCGACATTCCACCGATGAGGGCCAGCCGACGACCGCCCTGTTTCCAAATTCAAGCACGCCAGCCTTGGGAATGCCTACACCTTTGATTTTCGCCAGCCGGCCCACCAAGCTGCCCATTGAGAGCAAAACCAGCGCTCGCCTTTGGCCGGATTGACGACCGTCTCGTTGTAATATCGCTGACCAGGCATGTGATAGATGCGCTCGCCGGTCTCGACGCTGATGTTGCCTTTGATGTTGCAGCCTTCCGACGCGCTGGAGCCGCCTAGCCGATGCACAGTCGGGAGGGGATGCTGCTCGCTCTGCGGGACGAAGTAGCTCGCAGCGGCAACACTGCACAATAGAACCGGGATTAGCGCCCGCTGCTCCAACAACGAACGTCTGCGCCGCCTTCTAGGCTGAGAAGCCTTTTGCCCTTGGAGGCCCATACCCCTCCCCCCCTCGAGGGAAGAATGCGACTAACGCCGGTTGAAGTCCAGCCGGGACACCTACAAGTCTATTGGGTTATGAAGTTGGTGTGCGTGCCCGACATTCGTTGCGGCGATCTACTTGTGAACGGCCAGGTCACTATGAACTTGAGCAGGGCACGGAATGATGCTCTTGCTTTCGCTTGGTCACAATCCGTTAGATCGGCCTTGCATTCATGAGCCAACTGCTGAGCGCGATCTTCAAGCCCGATAGCCGGGCGGAAGCTGAACGAGCGAAGTTTCTGTCGCGAATCTTCGGCATATTCTCCGAGAAGATTGTCTCGCTTTGGTGTGATGACGAGCGATCGCCTTATCAAGACATCGGCCGCCCTACGATAAAAACTAGCACGACCGATCGGGGTTACACGCTGGACTTCACCCTGCGAGAACGGAAGACCGGTGCGCTGTACGTTGCCGAAATGAAGTGCGAGATCGAATACCAAAGTTTCCGATACTTCATTCTGACGAACACTGAGCAGCTCAAGCATCACAGAAAGTCGGCTTTCGACGTTTTCCTGCGGTCAGCTCGACCATCGGAAGACTTGCAGGTATGGGTTCGCAAACAGAAGATGCCGATCGCTGGCGCAATTCTGATCTGGGGCGCGGTGTCGCCTTCAGGCCGCATGAGCGCAATTCAGGAATTTGGATTGAGAGACGCTTTGTCGCTCGACGAGATGTGTCGCGACCTTATCTCCTGGAAGTGCCAGCGGTATGAGGCCCTGCTCAGCGAGCGCCGAGCTTGGAGCAATCAACTTTTCGATGGGCTGCTGAGCTCCACTTCGATCAGCGAAGCTGAGCAGGGCCGACCGTCGATCTGACCTACTCGCTGCGGTAGAATTCGTTCTGGAGGCCATATTCGGAAGGGCCATGCGAAATGGCTCCCAAAAGTTGGGTTGCATCGCTGCCTTGTACATTCGCGAGCAATTACAAGAGCGGCAACAGGAGCGCAGGCGAATCGATGGCCGGCGAAATCAAGGCGGTGGATCTGAAGCTAGTCGGCGATCTGTTCGGCGACGGCTACGTGATGGATTTCACTAACCGCACCTACCAAGAATTCTTCCGGGACGAGGTGGGCGTCGACATCTACGACGACGCCTATCTCATCGACAACGCTAGCAGCAAGGGCAAGCGCTTACGCGCATTCATGCAGAAGGCTCAGAAGGGCGCTATAGTGAAGGCGCTAAATGGCCTTTGGGAATATCGGATGGCTTATCTTGCGGGAAACGAAGATAGCGTGCCCCGGAGCCGCGAGAGACTGAGCACACTAATCGAGCGACTGGGCGGCAGGCCTCTCCCCGGCACGACCACCCAGACCCCGGAGCCGAGTGCGCCGCTACGCTGCGGACCGGCCGAATCTACACAAGCCGATCTTGAGAACGAGTTCATGGGCCTGCATGGGATGGACGATGCAGCACAGGCGCGTGGCTACGCCTTTGAGAGGTTTCTGAAGCGCTGGTTCGATGCATGGGGGCTAGAACCGCGGAAAGCCTTCAAGCTCAAAGGCGAGCAGATCGACGGCAGCTTTCTGCACGGCAACACCGTCTATTTTCTCGAAGCGAAATGGCGCAATGCCCAAACCGGCGCTGCTGAACTCCGGTCGTTCCAAGAGTTGATCGGGCAACACTTCGAAGGCGCGCGTGGCCTCTTCGTTTCATATTCGGGATTCACCTCGGACGGCCTGCAAGCTTTCGTCGCCAGGCGCATCGTCATGATGGATGGCATGGACGTCGTCGAGGCGTTGCGTCGCCGGATTTCGCTCGAAAAGATCGTGGCCAAAAAGCTTCGCATCGCTATCGAAGAGCGGCGGCCGAACGTATCCGTGCGCGAGCTGTTCCCATGACGGATGCTCATCGACACGATCGTCGCGCCGTCCCTGCCGGCTTCGCAAATCGGACCGGAACGGGACGAGTCAGTCGCAGACTGCTGGGAGCAGGACGAAATGCCGGGTAGCCACGCAATGCGAACGTGGTCAGCGACCCATCGCTTGTTGGGACCGACTCGCCACCTGACCTGTTCACTTGAGTGTCCGCTCGAGGGATCCCCAAAAGCCAACTGAATGGCCGATAGAAGGCGCATAGCTGCCAATACGACACGTAGAGTTAAACGCCCTTCGTGCTGACGTGAACGACCTGCGAGGTCGCGAGCGTTAGAAATTCGAAGCCTCCTCCACGCAATTCGGGTTGAGGCGTGATCCAGAAAGTTCGAAAAGCTTCCAGGAACCCCAGCGCGCGCCGCCGGAACCTGGCCGAGAATGATGGCGGAGCCGGCAGCAACGAAATTGATGGCAACGCCGGAGACAATCTGGCCGCCCCAATGGGTGATCGAGGCGAAACTGTGCACCAGTGCGAACAATGACGGCGGTGAACCGCGGCCGCCCAGGCGCCGCAACCGCCAGGCAGGCGAGCAGCAACGGCCCGGAGAACACCAGTTGCTCGGCGGCGACGGTGCGGGTCGCATCCTGCACCGCCATCATGACGGCGGCCGCCGAAGCGAGCATGGCGAGTAATCGGACAGCATGCACAGCATTCAATCCCCGAAGGGGGCAGTCGACATTCGACAAGAGACATATGGCGCGGCGCGAGCGCTGGCGCTGTACAATTGACGAAAGCGGCTCTCAATCCGAGGCGACGCCGTTCTTGATCCGTGTGAGGCGGCTTTCGCCTTCCTCCGGGCCGAAGCAGCTTTCGAAATCATCGCATTCCCGGCAACTGGGCGCGCTGCACAGCGAAAAACCTTCGGCCTCGCAGAGCTTGCGGTAAAAGTATTTCTTCCATTTCATGTTTTGGGTGTTGCCGGCCGCCAGCGTCGGAAAATGCGAGGCGAGCAGGCGGCCGAGGTCGGTTCGATTAACAAGGCCAAGGTCCTGCCAGAGGTGGTCATTGCGCATGGCACGCCGGGCGATGATCCTGGCGAAGCGGGCGCTCGTCGGGTCGCCAGGTCGGGCATGCGCCAGCAGCAGTCCATGCAGAAGTTCTTCCTCCGGATCCGGCTCGGGCTCGCTTACCTCTTTCAAGGCAAACGCGTTGATAGGAATAGCAGGGAAACAGCGGGCCAGGACATCGCGCAGCTCGGCGAGCGAGAGTCCGGTTGCCTCCGTCGCCGTCGCCTCGCCGGCCTCGATCTCCTCGAGCGCACGTGAAAGCACACAAGCAAGCACATGCTGGTCGAACCTCCTCTCCAGCTCGATCTGCGGCCATTGGCCGGTGCTGAGCCGGGCACAATGTTGAGCAAATATGGTGCGTTCTCCTGGTTTGTCCCTATCAATTCATGCAGAGACCCGGCCTGCCGCAACATGGGTCGGGCAGTTCTTCGGGTGTACGCAGTCGCGGATCGCCTCGCGGTCGAGTAGTTCGGCAATTCTCGTCTGGTCCACTCGGCTCTGTCGCAAATTCTGTGATTGGAAGGAGGCTTTTCGCGAACCGCGGGGCCCTGCCGTTTGCGCCTCACGGGGAACACAGGCGCCGGAAATGCCCCTGCAGAGTTGGACGTGAACCGTGCGGGACAGAGGTCGCGTGCTGAGTGCGGCCACATGGTTCAAGCCCGCCAGACTCTCGGTTGAATGAGTCCTCAAAGCGCGCAGCGGGTGAGTTCCAGCGCACGTTCAGGACAGGATCGCACGGCTCGTGATGCAGGCAGTTCCTCCCCTTCCGCAACTTCAATGTCACCAAGCAGGATGTAACCGTCATCATCGAGTTTGAAGATGTCAGGCGCTTGCGCCGCGCATCGCGCGTGGCCCTGGCATTTGGCCTTTTGGACGATGATGCGCATGGCAGTGCCTCCATTGTTTGTGCCCGGCTCGGGGCGGGCCTAAGACCAGTCCAGGATCAAATTTTCGATCCCGAACACATGGCCGCCAGAAGTTATCGGCGCCGTACCCTGCTTGATCCTGAAAGCCGGGATGCGCGCCAGCCACTCCTCCAGGCCAATGACAATCTCCCGCCGGGCAAGGTGTGAGCCAAGGCAACGGTGGGGACCATAGCCAAACGCTGCGTGGCGGTTGTCCTCCCGCTCCAAATCAATCGTGTTGGGGCATGCGAATTCCGCCGGGTCACGATTGGCAATCATAGTGGCGCAGGAAACATAGTCCCCCTTCCGGATCGGCGCGCCTTCGAAGTCGATATCTTTCGTGGCCACGCGGATCAACTGAATGGGCGGATAGGCCCGCAGCAATTCTTCGGTTGCGAGCGGGATGCGGTCCGGTTCGCTCCGCAGCAATTGCTGATCTTTGAGGTTGCGTGCGAGGTAGGCCAAGTCAAAGCCTATAGCTGCTGCGACCGTATCGAGCCCAGCGACGAAGACAAGCACGCCGATGCCGCGGACTTGGGTGTCCGTCAGCCGGCGGCCCTCGACCTGTGCCTGCACGATAAAGGTCATGAAATCGTCAACCGCCTCCTGGCGGCGCATGGCTGCAAGTTCGTCGATGAATGCCACGATCGTCCGGGCAGCCACAGGTCGTTCCTTATCGTCGCCGTGGAGCAGATCTTTCCCCCAGCCGACGAATGTATCGAGTCGGTCATCAGGCAACCCCAGAAAGCGAAGAAAGGTGCTCACCGCGAAAGGAAATGCAAAATCCTTCATCACGTCGCAGCTTGTGCCCGACGCGGCGATCCTTTCGATCAGCTCGACCGCCCGTTCGCGGACAGCCGGTTCCAAAGCCAACACCCGCTTTGGCGAAAGCAGCGGACTGAGCAGTGAGCGAAAGACGCTATGGGCCGGTGGATCGAGCTCAAGCGGGATCGTCGGCCAGTTTTCACCCAGTATGGAGGAGAAGATGCTGCGATGGCTGGAAAAAGTCTCTGCGTCCTGCAGCACCCTCCGCTGGTCCGCGGCACGGGTGATGACCCAGGTACCCCGGCCATCTTGCGTGTTGTAGCGGGAGTAAAAGATCGGAGGCCCGTCATGTACGCAAGCGACAGCTGCGTGTGGATCCCCGTTGGGTGTTGGTGGCATCCCTGGCGATGTAAACAGGCTGAAGTCCCTCACCATTTCGGGTGGGACATGATCTGGAACGGGGTTGGTCGCCATATTGTTTTCTCTACATTGGCGTTCATGGCTCGATTGAGATTGCACGGCTGTTCATAAAGTCGATTTCCAGCATGGGCACGTCTCTTGTCGGGCGCCTTCTAGATTCTGTCGCCTGATACAGCCCACCTGCACCAGCGCGGATGAGATCGGTTGCGAAGTCGATCAGAAGGGGCATCTCCGCCGCTCTGCGGTCATGAAGCAAAGCCGCCGCTTATCCCCGATAGGGTTGAGAGGTGGTCAATCACCGCTGAGCTCCGTGACGCACTGCTGACGCCCCGCTGACCAAATTGTCGAAGCAAGTCGCGTGCCGGATAGGCGTACCGATGGCGCTGCACCAAGCGATGCCAGCCTGCACTGGGCCCGCCGCTGGGATCACCTGTCCATCATTCTTAGGACAACGTCCGACAACCGACATCCGTGATCGGTTTTGTCGAGTCCGCGACATCAAGCTGTTCGGCCTGGCTGCTGCTGCACAGCGTTCCGGTCGACAAGCGAGGAGATCGCTCGTACGGCCCGGATTGAGCAACGACGCGATCCAGCGCAAGGATCGGCTGCGGTCCGACAAGACCCGACGGCGCTTGCGCGCGATGATCGGAATATCAACAAGGTCGAGCCGCGCTTCGGTTCGGCGTTGATGGCGTATGCGTTTTATCGCTCGCAGGCGCTGCAAGGATTTTCGGTCAGACGGCGATGCACTCGTGCGCAGCAGTCCGGCCGGCGACGACCTTGACTGTATCGATGCGGTCCGTTCCGGCGTGCATCACCTGACCGCGCGTATGCGCTACGACCTCGCGAGCCGCTGTCGGAACGTGGTGCCGAGTCCTATGGCGGCCGGTTCAATCCGAGGGCCTGTCGGCACTCTATACATCCCTGTCGCTCGGACCGGGAATGCGTGGCAGACTCTCGGCCAGAAACCGCCAGTCGCTGCGCTCGCGTTCGCCTTCCTTGCGCGTGCCGAAGAACTGGATGATCATCTTGCCGTCGGCGCCATAGGCTTCAATGGACGTGACGTGACCGTCCCTCGTCGGCTTGCGCACGGCCCAGACCTCGCGGATGTGATGGGTCCTCAGATGCAGATGGAAGGTCTCGTCGAGCACATTGATCCGCGGCCCGATCTGCTTGACCGACTTGATCGGGCCGGAATGGATCTGGATGCAACCACGATTGCCGACAAAGCACATGATAGGCATCTCGTCTTCGGCCGCCTGTTGGAACAGGGCGCCAACGGCATCATTGTTGAGCAGCCAAGCGTAATCTTCGTCGGCCATACGCATTGCCTGGCAGCGGCTGAGCTTCAGTGTCTTCAACATATGGTAGAACTGATGCACGTCGCTCAGCCGGCTCCAGTGCTCGCGTAGGTCGTCGGCCGTGGCGGCTTGGTCTGGAATCGCTGCGTTATCGCGCGCACCGCCCGCTTCGACCGATATGATCGGCTCCTGGTCGGAGGATACGAGCTCTGCCGTCAGATCCTGATAGGCGTGCAGGTTCGAGGCGGGCCTGAGATGTACTTTGTGCATCGCCTCGCCAGCGGCATCAAAGAATTGCAGGCTGCGGCGGATCTCGGCTCCCTCGCGCTTCTCGACGGCGAAGCCATACGCCCACGCTTTCGGGAAGATGCGCAGGTCGATCTCGTCGCCGAGCACCATGGCATGCTGGTTGCCGGTGACCACTTTGTCGTAGACGCCGATCTTTTGGTGCACGGCACTTTCGTTGCGGGTGAGCGCCATCACCTCGCCGACCGCTTCGAGGCCGGTCAGCAGATCATCGACGCGCGGCTCGATGCGCACCGCGCCGTGACCACAATGCGCCGCGACCAATTCGGCTTCCGAAATGCCCAATCGAGCTGCGAGATCATGCTCCCGGATTTTCGGATTGTCTTTGCTCGCCCGCCGAATTTCGTCGGGCGACGGTTTCTCGCGCTGGTCCATGTCTTACCCCTGCTTCCACCGAGAGGATCATCTGCCCTGCCCGGGAATCTTCAGCCGATAAGGCGCGCCGAAATGCTCGATCCTGATCTGCTGCTGGCCCGTGAACAAAGTGTCGCTGGACAGCATGCGCGCGTCGTCGCACCCGCGCGAAGACCGGGGGGTGCTGCCGGAGCGGTGAGACCCGAGTGACACCAGCAGGCACATGCCGATGGAAATCGAGCCGGTCGGCGGCCACTGGGCGCTGGTGAGCGATTGTGGGTGTCGTCGCACTCGGCCAATCCGGCATTCGGATGCCACGGGCTCCGCTGCTTTGCCAAACAAAGCGCATCTGACCCAGTCCTGACATGTTGCTCCCTTGCTTCGCCCCATCGATCGCGAGGGCACCCACGGCATGATTGTGGATCGGCAGTCCGTTGCCGCCTCGCTAAATGGAGGTTCAAAAACCGTGCCAATTGCGCCGAAGCAAGCTCAGAAGAAGTCTTCTGTACGATGGTCATTGGTTTGATGTGAATTCAGCCCAGAACTCAGGGCCTCACACCCCGTGGGGCGGACCCGACAAACCCGACAACGTGTCCGTTGGCCGACACCTTCGCAGCAATGCACTCTCAAGAAGCACGGCAGTGTGAGAGATGCCGCGCTGTGTTGAAACGTTTCTTCGCTTTGGCACGGTGCATGCGACGTGATGCGCAAGCAGGTCCCGGACTGAGGAGAATGGAGCCATGATTACGCTCACCGACAACGCTGTTGCCGCCTTCAAGACTGCTCTTTCCCGCGCCAGCGAGCCGGCGGAAGGCTTTCGCATTATGGTCGAGGCCGGCGGCTGCGCCGGCTTCAAATACTTAATGGGCCTGGAGAGCGTGTCGCGCGAGGGCGACGCGATCACTGACACAAATGGGATCAAGCTGTTCGTGGACGCGGGCTCCCAACCACATGTCGCCGGCATGACCGTTGACTTCCTCACCGGGCTCGAATCTTCCGGCTTTGTCTTCGATAACCCCAATGCGCGCGAGAAGTGCGGTTGCGGCAAGTCCTTCAGTTAAACGCCCGAAGCGCCTATGCGGCCGTCGGACTCATTTTGCGGCAGAGGAGACTTATATGGCCGGCACGACAGATGTCCCCGTCCTAAAGAACAAGGTAAGGTCAAAGCCGATTTCGGGACAGCCATTCGCTTCCCTAGGATGCAAAGAACGTTGCCTCCCGAAACAGCTCGGGTCCTGGTGTCACCCGAGCTGCTTGCGGACAAATCGCGCTGCTGTGCCAAATTCGGCTCATCGATAACGTTGTCGCGTTCGGGCGTCCTTACCTGCGGGCTGACGGCGGCCACTGCGAACATGTCCATCTCGACGGAGATCCGGTCTGCGTCAAACACTCCGGGCGTCTGCGCGGGCTGCCAGTTCAGGCCCATTATCATCAACGGCATGCGCCAGAGGCTCAACGAGTCGGTCCGCGCCGCGTCATTCTGGTCAACTGAGGATCGCACCTATGAAGCCTGTCTACCTCGACAACAACGCAACCACACGGGTCGATCCTGCGGTCCTGCAAGCGATGTTGCCGTTCTTTAGGGATCAATTCGCCAACCCTTCGTCGGCGCACGCTCTTGGCGCCTCAATCAGTGCGGCGGTGAGAAAGGCGCGGAGGCAGTTGCAAGCGCTGATCGGCGCGGAGTTCGACGATGAGATCACCTTCACCTCGGGTGGGACAGAAAGCGACAATGCAGCGCTTCTTTCAGCGCTCGAGGCGGCGCCCAACCGAACCGAGATCGTTACGTCCGCGGTCGAGCATCCCGCCGTGCTGACGCTTTGCGCGCATCTTGAGAAGACCCGCCGCGTCAAGGTGCACAGGATCCCGGTGGATTGCCGTGGCCGGCTCGACCTCGACGCCTATATGGCCGCCCTCACCCCACAGGTGGCAATCGTTTCCATAATGTGGGCGAACAACGAGACTGGTGTGATCTTCCCCGTGGCCAGGCTTGCCGAGTTGGCCAAGGAAGTGGGCGCCCTATTCCATACCGATGCTGTGCAGGCGGTCGGCAAGCTTCCGATGGACCTGAAGTCGACCTCAATCGACATGCTGTCGCTCTCCGGCCACAAGCTGCACGGGCCGAAAGGGATCGGTGCGCTTTTCGTAAAACGTGGCGTGAACTTCCATTCGCTGATCAAGGGGGGCCACCAAGAACACAACCGGCGTGCCGGCACCGAGAATACGCCCGGCATAGCCGGGCTCGGGACGGCGGCCGAACTCGCCTTGAAATTCATGGACGACGAGACCACTCGGGTGAAGTCGCTCCGCGATCGCCTGGAGGGCGGGATCCTCCAGTGCATCCCAAGCACCTGTGTCACTGGTGATCCCCTGCAACGGTTGCCCAATACCGCAAACATCTCCTTCGAACATGTCGACAGTGATGGAATTCCACTTCTCCTCAGCCGCATTGGCATCGCGTGTTCCTCTGGCTCGGCCTGCACCTCCGGCTCTCTGGAACCAAGCCATGTCCTAAGCGCGATGAAAACGCCGCACGCGGCAGTCCGCTTCTCCTTGGCGCGGGACAACAGCGAAGAGGATATCGACCGGGTGCTCGAGGTCATGCCGGCAATCGTGGGGAAGCTGCGCAGCTTTTTCGGTTCTGGGCCGGGTAATCCGGTCTATGCGTGAGCGGCAGAAGAACAGGCTACCGGTCATGACCCGTCATGTCTCTCTCAACGATACGACCTTGCGCGATGGCGAGCAGGCGCCGGGCGTCGCCTTTACCACGACGGAAAAGCTGGAGATCGCCGAGTCTCTTGCGGCGGCCGGCGTCACAGAGATCGAGATCGGCACGCCGGTCATGGGCGCCGACGAGATCGAAACAATTCGCGCCGTGGTCGCGCGGCGTCTCCCGGTTCGGCTCATGGCCTGGTGCCGGATGACGTCGCTGGATCTCGATGCAGCGATCGAGAGCGGCGTCCACGCCGTCAATCTATCGCTGCCAGGGTCGGACATCCAACTTGCCGCCAAGCTCGGCCTCGACAAGGCGGGGGCGCTCCAGGTCATCGATCATATGGTCAGGCGCGCCGCCGCCGCCGGCTTCTTTGTCGCGGTGGGCTGCGAGGATGCCTCGCGGGCCAATCGGGATCATCTCGCCCGCGTCATCGAGACGGCTGCACGCGCCGGCGCAAGCCGCGTCAGGCTAGCCGACACGGTCGGTGTTCTCGACCCGTTTTCGGCCTTTGAACTTGTCGCCCAGCTCGTGGCGCAGTCTCCAATCGACCTTGAATTTCATGCGCACAACGATCTCGGACTTGCTGGCGCCAACACGCTAGCCGCGATCCGCGCAGGCGCGCGCCATGCCTCCGTCACCGTCCTGGGGCTCGGCGAGCGTGCGGGCAATGCCGCGCTGGAAGAGGTGGCCGCCGCGATGGCGGTCTTCGGCGGCGCAGATACCGGCATCGAGCTGACCGCATTGCCCGGCCTCGCCGCCGAGGTGGCCTGGGCCGCCCGCCGGCAGACCGCGGCCACTAAGCCGGTCGTCGGCGCCGATGTTTTCACCCACGAATCCGGCATTCACGTCGCAGGGCTGCTGAAGGACTCGCGTACTTATCAGGGGCTTGATCCGGCTCTCGTGGGCCGCTGCCGGCGGATCGTCATCGGCAAGCATTCCGGCGCCACTGCGATTGCCCATGTGCTGAGCGAAAGCGGTCGCGATCTCGACCCGGATCTGGCAGCCGCGATGGTGGCCCGCGTCCGGCGCGAGGCGGCCGAGACCAAATCGACGCTCACTGCAACTCAACTGGTCGAGCTCTACGATAAAATGTGCAGCGAGGCGTCCCTCTTCGAGCTGTGCGGGTCCAGGTCAGCCGTGCGCGCGCGCGCAAAGGCCACAGTTTTGCGACCAGGGAGAATGCAATGAATTGTTCCGCTGACAGCCGCCCCATCGATGTCACAGACATCCTCGCACGACTGAAGCGCCTGTCGGCCGCGGAGGAGTTCTTCTCAGTCCTTGGCGTCTCCTATGACCCCAAGGTGCTGAATGTCTCGCGGCTCCATATAATGAAGCGCGTGGGCCAATACCTTGCCGAAGAAGATTTCTCCGGTCTGCCCGACCAGGTGATTGCCGCGAGGGTGCGCGCGACGCTCGAACGCGCTTACGAGGACTTTGCGATTTCCTCGCCGCTCACGCATCGGGTCTTCAAGGTGCTCAAAGACCACGATCCGAACAAACCTGCCGCGCCGGGTCACACCTTTGTCCCGTTCGACTCGGTAGTGAAGCGGTTCGGACGGGAATGAGCGGCGACAAGGGTTGCGACGCGACAATGTCGAGCAGCCGACAAATCCGGTCATCACCACAGCGCCGTCAGAAGCAAACAGCCGAAGTTGTAGGAAAGGGGGCAGCGCAAGAGACTTGGCACGAATTATGCGGATCAAGGAGATAACCGCAATGCCCGCACCCGGACAGGAGCCTAGAGAAACCGCCAATGCACATCGTAATCTGCATCAAGCAGGTGCCGGACTCGGCACAGATAAGGGTCCATCCGGTGACGAACACAATCATGCGCCAGGGTGTTCCGACCATCATCAACCCTTACGACCTGTTCGCCCTCGAAGAAGCGCTCAGACTGCGCGATGCCTATGGCGGCGAAGTCACTGTGCTCACCATGGGTCCGCCCATGGCAGAGGACGCGCTGCGCAAGGCACTCGGCTACGGCGCCGACCGAGCGGTGCTCTTGACCGACCGCTATTTTGCCGGCTCCGACACGCTGGCGACCTCGTTCGCCCTTTCCCAGGCAATCGCGAAGGTCGGCGAGACGTTCGGCACGCCAGACCTCGTCTTCACCGGCAAGCAGACGATCGATGGCGACACCGCCCAGGTCGGGCCCGGCATCGCCAAGCGCCTCGGACTCCTGCAACTGACCTATGTTGCGAAGATCCCCTCTATTGACCTTGCTGCAGGCGAGATCAAGGTCGAGCGCCGCTCCGAAGGCGGCACACAGATGCTGAAGAGCAGGCTGCCTTGTCTCATCACCATGCTGGAAGGCACAAACGAGATCCGCCGGGGCTCGATCCACGACGCCTTGTGCGCCGCGCGTAGCCAGGTCTTGAAATGGAGTGCGGCCGACGCCGGCATTGAGGATCTCACCAAATGCGGCCTGCGCGGCTCACCGACCGTCGTCAAGCGTGTTTTCGCCCCCCCTGCGCGGTCTGAAAAGGCGGCACTAATCGACACCGCCGAGAAGGCCTTGCGCGATGTCGCTGACGAACTCATCACCGCAATCTTCACCCGCCAGCCGGCGCTGGAACATGAGCTCGCCTTCAACGGCGGCGCGTGACGGCAAGGAGTAAAACGATGTCGACCCCGAACCGAGAAACCCCTCGCCCTGCCGCCGGCCGCGCCGGCATAAAGAAGGAGCTGCCCGCCCATTTCAAGGACTACCGGCACGTCTGGGTCTTCATCGAGCTCGAACGCGGCCAGGTCCATCCCGTATCATTCGAACTGCTCGGCGAAGGCCGCAAATTAGCAGACAAGCTTGAGGTCCAGCTTGCAGGCGTCGTGCTCGGACCGCCGGGAGAGGCCATCGGGAACGCCGTTGCCGAAGCATTCGCTTATGGTGCTGACCTTGTCTACATCGCCGAGGCGCCCCTGCTCGCCGACTATCGGAACGAGCCTTTCACCAAGGCGATGACGGATCTGGTCGATACCCACAAACCCGAAATCCTTCTTCTCGGTGCCACCACACTCGGCAGGGATCTTGCCGGCTCCGTGGCGACGACCTTGCAGACAGGGCTCACGGCCGACTGCACCGAACTCGATGTGGATACCGACAGTTCGCTCGCCGCCACGCGTCCGACTTTCGGCGGTTCCTTGTTGTGCACGATCTATACGCTCAATTTCCGCCCTCAGATGGCGACAGTGCGGCCAAGGGTCATGCCCATGCCGCAGCGGACGGATAAACCGGTCGGGCGTGTCATCCGGCACAAGCTCTCGCTTGCCGAGGACGAGATCGCTACCAAAGTCCTCGGCTTCCTGCCGGACAATCAGTCGGCAAAGGCAAACCTTGCCTATGCCGACGTCGTGGTTGCGGGAGGCCTTGGTCTTGGCGCGGCGGAGAACCTGCAGCTTGTGAAGAACCTCGCGCGAGCAATCGGCGCCGAGCACGGCTGTTCGCGCCCGTTGGTCCAGAAGAGCTGGATGCCAGCTGATCGGCAGATCGGCCAAACTGGCAAGACCATCCGGCCGAAGCTTTACATAGCGGCCGGGATTTCCGGCGCCGTCCAGCATCGGGTTGGCGTCGAGGGGGCGGATCTCATCGTGGCCATCAACACCGACCCGAACGCGCCGATTTTCGATTTCGCTCACCTCGGAATCGTCACCGACGCGATCCGCTTCCTGCCCGCACTGACGGAAGCCTTCACCCGGCGGCTGTCGCCCCACAGTCGCGATAAGCTTGCGAGCTAAGGGACGGACATGATCGAGGAAAACTTCGACGCCATTGTTGTTGGGGCAGGCATGTCCGGAAACGCAGCTGCTTACACCATGGCCAGCCATGGCCTAAAGGTGCTGCAGTTGGAGCGCGGTGAATATCCGGGCTCCAAGAATGTCCAAGGTGCCATCATGTACGCGAACATGCTGGAGAAGATCATCCCGGATTTCAGGGACGATGCGCCTCTCGAGCGGCATTTGGTTGAACAGCGGCTTTGGGTGATGGACGACACATCCCATACCGGGATTCACTATCGGTCGGACGACTTCAATGAGGCCAAGCCCAACCGATACACAATCATCCGTGCCCAGTTCGACAAATGGTTTTCGCGTAAGGTGCGCGAGGCCGGCGCGACGGTTCTGTGCGAGACGACCGTGACGGAGCTCATCCGTGACGCCAAGGACAGGGTGATTGGCGTGCGCACAGACCGGGCCGGCGGAGCCATCTACGCGGACGTGGTCGTTCTCGCAGAAGGTGTCTGCGGACTGCTTGGCACGCGAGCCGGCCTGCGGCAGATGCCGAAGCCACAAACCGTGGCGCTCGCCGTTAAGGAAATGCATTTCCTGCCCGAAGAGGTCATTGAGCAGCGGTTCGGCGTCAAGGGCGATGAAGGCTGCGTGATCGAGGCGGTGGGCACGACCTCCCGCAGCATGGCCGGGCTCGGCTTCCTCTACACCAACAAGGAGTCGATCTCACTGGGCATTGGCTGCCTCGTCTCCGATTTCGCCGCGATGGTCGAGAGCCCCTACGTTCTCCTCGACGCCTTAAAGAGCCATCCTTCGATCCGGCCGCTGATCGCCGGCTCGGAAGTGAAAGAATATTCCGCACACCTCATTCCCGAAGGCGGCTACAAGGCTATTCCGCAGCTGTTTGGCGATGGTTGGGTCGTGGTCGGCGATGCCGCGCAACTGAACAACGCCATTCACCGCGAGGGTTCGAACCTCGCCATGACCTCCGGCCGCATCGCGGCTGAGGCAATCATCGAGGTCAACAGCCGCAACGCTCCTATGACCAAACGAAATCTCGCTCTTTACAAAGCCATGCTGGACAAGTCCTTCGTGGTCAAGGACCTAAAGAAATACAAAGATATGCCGGCCTTGCTCCACACCAATTCCTGCAATTACTTCACAACTTATCCGCGGTTGATGTCGCAAGCCGCGCAGAACTTCATGCGTGTCGACGGCACGCCGAAGATCGAGAAGGAAAAGGCGACCACGGCGGCCTTCATCAAGGCGCGCTCGCGTTGGGGGCTGCTCAGCGACGCGGTCCGCCTTGCATTGGCGTGGCGCTGAAGGGAGACGAAATGACGATCGCAGTGACAAAGTCACGTGTCGAGGACAAGCTTTACCAGAACCGCTACTTGGTGGATTCCGGCCGTCCGCATATCAAAGTGCGACCGCACGAGAGGCCAAGCGCGAACTTGCTCGCGCTTACCCACGTCTGCCCGGCGAAATGTTATGAGTTGAACGACAAAGGTCAAGTGGAGATCACTGCCGACGGCTGCATGGAGTGCGGCACCTGCCGGATTTTGTGTGAGACCAGTGGCGAGATCGAGTGGAACTATCCACGCGGCGGTTTCGGAGTCCTCTTCAAATTCGGATGACCGACGCACGCACGTATTAAGAGGGTTGATCTTGATACAGTTTAGGTCTCGCCCAACGCCAAGTCTATTTTCTTTGCTTCGATCGTCGCTTTGACGAAGAGAAGCTCGTGAATACTGTGCTTTCAGAATTCAGATAAAAAAGGAGGAGCACTCTGGACGACAACCCCTGAGGTGTTTCCATGACCCACGGACCGCAAGATCGGGTCGACGAGGTTGGACCTCGGGAGACCCGCCCTGAACCGCCCATCAAAAGCATGTCCCAATCAGATATCGCGCTCAGAGGACTCTACGAGATATCGAAGGTGCTGACCGCCCCCAGCGAGCTGGAGATTACGCTCGCCAATGTCGTGAACGTCCTGCCTTCATTTCTGCAGATGGGTCACGGAGCAATCGTCGTCCTGGACGCTGAAGGAGAGCTGGAGATTGCCGCGACTGCCGGCAATACCCACGTACGTCAATCAGGCACTCGCCGCGTCATACCACAGGCCGTGACAGATAAAATCGTCGCTACGGGGACGCCGCTCTTCATACCGGACGTGCGCAAGTCCCAACTATTTCAGGCTGACCTTCAAACGTCTTCGAGCATCGGAACCATCCCAATTGCCTTTATCGGAATCCCGCTAAAGGCTGATCATGATATCCTTGGGACATTGTCGATCGACCGCGCCGGAGACGGCGCCACCGACTTTCGCGACGACGAGGACATTTATTTCCTGACGATGGTCGCCAACCTTGTCGGCCGGACCATCCGCCTCCATCGCGCCCTGAGTACAGATCGTCAGCGGTGTGGCAATGAGCAATCGGGACCGGAGAAATCGCCCAACGAGGGGAGGACCTACGACCCTGCCCGGCATGCGGATGCCAAAATCGACGGGATCATCGGGGAAAGCCCCGCACTCAAGCAGGTGCTCGAAACCGTCTCGGTCGTAGCAGGGACCAATTCCACCGTGCTTCTGCGGGGTGAAAGCGGCACTGGCAAGGAATTCTTTGCGCAGGCCATCCATAAGCTCTCACGCCAGAGGAAGAAGTCTTTCGTCAAATTGAACTGCGCCGCACTGTCTGAAAGCGTTCTGGAGTCAGAACTGTTTGGGCATGAAAAGGGCGCTTTCACGGGTGCTATCTCCCAGCGCGCCGGTCGTTTTGAATTGGCAAATGAGGGAACGCTGCTACTTAATGAAATCGGCGAGATTTCGCCGGCCTTTCAAGCCAAGCTGTTGCGTGTCTTGCAGGAAGGCGAGTTGGAGCGAGTCGGCGGCACCAAAACGCTACAGGTCGACGTGCGCTCATATGCGCCACCAACAATGACCTCGAGACGGCCGTCATAAAGGGGAGTTCAGGGCCGACCTTTATTACCGCATCAATGTCGTGCCAATTATCCTGCCGCCGCTCAGAGAGCGACCCGGCGATATTCCACGCCTTGCGAACGCCTTCCTCAACCGGTTCAACAAGGAGAACGATCGCGCACTAGCCTTCGCGGCGCCGGCGCTTGACCTGATCTCGCAATGTTACTTCCCTGGTAACGTCCGCGAGCTGGAGAACTGCGTCCAAAGGACGGCCACACTTGCGCGCTCAAGGACGATCACTCCATCCGATTTCGCCTGTAAGAAGGGCCAGTGCCTTTCCTGGCTCCTCTGGAAGCGAGCCGACCGCTCGAATGGCGGCAATGCCATCGACGATCTCGCACGGGTCAACGCAGTGCCGGTCGGATTGCGGCTGCCGGCCAGTTGCATCGGTGCCTCCGCAGGCAAGATATCTCCCCTTACGGCCGGCGATCCGAACGATCCCGCTTGTCCCCCGCGTCTGGCGGAACGCGACCGGGTGATCGACGCGATGGACAAGGCCGGTTGGGTTCAGGCCAGGGCGGCTCGTATCCTCGGCCTCACGCCGCGGCAAGTCGGCTACGCCCTGCGCCGGCATGGTATCGTGGTGAAGAAATTCTAGACGTCGTGATGACGTCAACCGTAAGCAGCCCGGAGTGGTCTCGCTCACACTCTGCGCGCCCGAGGCTGCTAGCCTCGCGACCCTATTTGCTTGTCCACTGTCGTAAGCCCGACAAAGGTTTGTCGGAGCAATCCGAAGGAATCTGACACGACAAGCCTATTCGTGAACCGAAACAGCTCTTTGAGCTGGCATAGCTCTTGCGCTTTGGACTGCGACATCACGCAGCAACGGAGCCGTTCATGTCCGCACCGGCAATTTCGCTTGAGAGCCTCAGCACGACATTCGGTGACCAGTTGCTTGGCACCATGAAAGCTGGTGGCTGCGCCTCTTCGTCCTGCGGCTCGTCGACAAAGCCCGACGACACGGATCCGGCTGTCTGGGAGAAGATCAAGGATCACCCCTGCTTTTCAGAAGAGGCGCATCACTATTTCGCGCGCATGCACGTCGCGGTCGCGCCGGGCTGCAACATCCAGTGCAACTACTGCAATCGCAAATATGACTGCGCCAACGAAAGCCGGCCTGGGGTGGCCTCTGAAAAGCTGACGCCCGACCAGGCGCTACGCAAGGTGATAGCGGTCGCCAGCGAGGTGCCGCAGCTTTCCGTGCTCGGCATCGCCGGACCGGGCGACGCCTGCTACGACTGGAAGAAGACGAAGGCGACCTTCGCCAGGGTCGCCAGGGAAATCCCAGACATCAAGTTTTGCATCTCCACGAATGGGCTCGCGCTACCGGACCATGTCGATGAGCTTGCCGACATGAATGTCGATCACGTGACGATCACCATCAACATGGTCGACCCTGAGGTCGGTGCAAAGATCTATCCTTGGATCTTTTACGACCATCGCCGCTACGTCGGCATCGAAGCCGCCCGGATGCTGCACGAGCGGCAGATCTTGGGCCTGGAGATGCTGACCGCGCGCGGCATACTCACCAAAATCAATTCGGTGATGATTCCTGGCGTGAACGATGAGCATCTGATCGAGGTGAATAGATGCGTCAAGGAGCGAGGCGCGTTCCTGCACAACCTCATGCCGCTGATTTCGGACCCGGCGCACGGCACGCACTACGGACTGAGTGGGCAGCGCGGCCCAAACGCAAAGGAGCTGAAGGCTCTTCAGGATCGTCTCGAAGGCGGCGCCCAGTTGATGCGCCACTGCCGGCAGTGCCGGGCAGATGCCGTCGGCATGCTTGGCGAGGATCGTGGCCAGGAATTCACGGCCGACCGGATTCCCGGCGAGGTCACCTACGATGCCAGCAAGCGTAACGCCTATCGGGAGCTGGTCGCGCAGGAGCGCCGTGATCACGTGGCGGCCAGAAGTGAAGCGATCGGATTGGTCAAGGCAGCGAGGCCCGGCAAATCCGTCCTCTTCGCGGTGGCGACCAAGGGCGGCGGCCGCGTCAACGAACATTTCGGCCATGCGAAGGAATTCCAGGTTTACGAAGCCTCGCCGAGAGGCATCAGCTTTGTCGGGCATCGCAAGGTCGAGCAGTATTGTCTCGGCGGCTGGAGCGCAGAGGCCACCCTCGATGGCGTCATCGCAGCGCTGGAAGGCATAGATGTCGTGCTGTGCGCCAAGATTGGAAATTGCCCGCAGGATCAGCTCGCGGAGGCTGGAATCAGAGCCACCGATGCTTATGCCCATGACTATATCGAGACCGCAATCAGTGCGATTTGCGCCGCCGCATCTGGAACTCCCGCACTCGCGGCGACGGCCTGAGCTGTCTCATTTCATTCGGACCAGGAGTTAAAATGGCTTTCAAGATCATCGCATCCCAATGCACCCAATGCGGCGCCTGCGAATTCGAATGTCCTTCCGGCGCGATCAAGTTCAAAGGCGAGAGCTACGTGATCGAGTCACAGAAGTGCACCGAATGCGAGGGGGTCTTCGATGCGCAGCAATGTGCCTCGGTATGCCCGGTGCCGAAGACCTGCGTTCCTGCGTGACCACATGGGCTGCCGACATGGTTGGGGCTGCCTACGCAAGACGCCTGGAACGCCTTGTTCACAATCTGCAGCCCCACGAGAAATCAGGGAACGGACATGTCGCTCGGACGCGAAGAGGAGATCGAAATCCGCAGGCCTCCACGATTCATGCCGGGAGAGCGGGTACGTGCCACTCGCCACATAAAGAATGACGGCACATATCCCGGCAGGGAGATCGGGGAAAATCTCGTGCGGAAGGGAGACGAGGGATATGTGCGCGACATCGGCACCTTTCTCCAGCAGTTCTTCATCTATGCGGTCGAGTGGATCGACCGTGGCACCGTCGTCGGCATGCGAGCGCGTGAACTGATGAGTCTCGACAAAGCCGAGTCCTGCAGTGCTGAAAGCAATACCAATGAAGGGACGGCCAGATGAAAGTCATGATCCGCAGGACCGATGCTGGCTTGTCGGCGTATGTCCCCAAAAAAGACCTCGAAGAGCCGATCGTCAAGCTCGAGAAGGAAGAGTTGTGGGGCGGAACGGTCACGCTCAGGAACGGGTGGCGGCTCCTCCTACCCGATCTTCCACGGGATACGCGTCTGCCGATCACTGTCGAGGCAAGGAAGGTTTCCGAAGAGGACTGATGCTGCCCCTAGGTGCGTCGCGAGGAAACGAGCATGAACACGATCCTGACATCGGACCACCTCGTCATAGTGCGGGACAGTTTTGCCGATAAGCTGCTTGACTTGGCGAAGGAAGCGCTCGCCGCCGATGAGGTGATCCCCTATCTCGGTCCGGGTCTTCTTGGGTTGAACTGTGCGGAACCGCCTGTGCCGCATACTCCGGAGGTCGTTGCCGCGGCACTCAATGCACGGGCGCCCGCCCCTTCCAGGATCCGCACCAATATGTGGTCGGTTGCGCAGTTCATCGAACAGCGCCGGCATCGCCGGACGCTTCAAGCTTGGATGACCGAGATATTCGCAGCGCCGGTGAGGCCAACCCTCCTCCACGCCTGGCTCGCAAGGCTGCCGCTCTCCCTCATCATCGACAGCTGGTATGACAGCGCGATGCGCACCGCTCTCGTGGAGACCGGCCGAACGGACGTCGTTGAGATACAAGGCGTCACGCGGGCGAACGAAATCGGCAACATTTGGACAAAAACCTACGATTTGTCCGGGAGGGAGCTCGATGCTCGATCGGGGGCAAAGACGGTCCTCTATGCACCTCACGGGAGTAGTAGGCCCTCGCAAAACTTTCTCGTCGCAGATTCCGACTACGTCGAAGTCCTGACCGAAATTGATATCCAGACACCGATCCCAGACGTGGTGAAGGAACGGCGCATCACCCGTGGATTTTTCTTCGTTGGCTGCCGCTTCAACGATCAGATGCTGCGCACCTACGCCAGACAGATCATGAAGCGCTCCCGCGGTCCCTACTGCACTGTAATGGACGCGGAAACCCTGACCAGAAACGAAGCGCGTTTCCTTGCGGCAAGCGGAATCACGGTGATCGACATGCCACTTAGTCAAGCGGCGGCTCGGCTTCTGGGAACGGGCAAGGCTGCAGGTTGTGGACAGGATTAAAATGGCGGTCGCCTTTGATGATGCGTCCTTCGGCTTTCCTCGAAGGCGCAAAATGCAGTCGGGAATACACCCGTGAACAGTGATGCTGTCGGCAGCGCAACGAACGCTCTGAATTCGTTGACCCATGTTGAAGCGGCCCGCTGGGGCCGGGATTTGAGTACGCTGTTGCGCATAACGCGTATGAATTTTCGGCATCCCTGGCAGGTCGCCTTCGCTATGGGCTCGACGATCATGGCGGCAATCCTCCAGTTGCTCATTCCCCAGCTTCTCGGCCGGGCTGTCGACCAGGCCCAGACAGCCATCGGGGGCGGTGTCGCCGGGAGCGCGGCAGGGCAAGCGCTCTGGACCCCGGCTCTCCTGCTGCTCGCCGTCAGCGCGCTGCGCGGCCTTTTCACGATGGTGCAGAACTATTTTGCCGAAGCCGTCGGGCATCATGTCGCGTACGAACTGCGGCTCGCCTACTACGACAAGATCCAGCGTCTCAGCTTTTCCTTTCACGACCGGGTCCATTCAGGCGATCTGATCACCATCGGAATGCTCGATCTCCAAGGCGTGCGGATGTATTTTTCCACCGCGCTCGTTCGCGTGGTCCTGCTCACCATGCTGATCGGGATCGGCGCCTACATGATGATATCGACCGATCCCATGCTCGGCCTGGTCGCACTGAGCTTCGTGCCTTTTGTCGCCTGGCGCTCATCGACCACACAGCTTAGGCTGCGCGCCACCTGGCTCGACCTCTATGAGCGCCTTTCGGTACTAAGCCGCGTGATGAAGGAAAATCTCGCAGGCATCCGCGTGGTCCGCGCTTTTGCGGCTCAATCCTATGAGATGCTGAAGTTCGACCGCGCTTCCAAGAACGCGCTCGGCCTCGCCAAGGATCTCGTTGACATCTACGTACCCAGCACGTCGGCGATGACCTTGTCCTTCTTTTTCGCAATGGGATTGGTGCTTTGGATCGGTGGCAACAAGCTCGTCGCTGGCGAGATCAGCGTCGGAACCATGGCGACCTTCCTAACCTTCATGACCATCCTGCAAATGCCAGTCCGCCAGATCGGCCTCATGGTCAATGCCTTTGCCCGCGCTTCTAGCTGCGGTTCGCGGCTTTTCGGTCTCCTCGATCAGGAGATCACAATCAGGGATGCTCTCAATGCCAGACCGCTTGAGATAAGCGACGGCACTCTGCGCTTCCACAATGTCTCATTTGCGTACCCCAACGCCGAAAACCGCGCCATTTTGAAGAACCTCAGCTTTGAGGCCCGGAGAGGCGAAACGATCGCGATCGTCGGTCCGCCGGGTTCCGGCAAATCGACGATGGCTCATCTGGTCCCCCGCTTTTACGACGTGACCGGTGGCGCCATCACTTTGGACGGCCAGGACATACGCAATGTCACCCTCGAGAGCCTTCGCAAGGCGGTCGCGGTTGTACAGCAGGATGCGTTCCTGTTCACCACCACGATCGAGAACAACATCGCTTATGGCGATCCTTGGGCGAAGAGACAGCGAATTGAACATGCTGGCGTATTCGCCCAGCTCCACGACTACATTCTAGGGCTCCCAGCAGGGTATGAGACGGTCGTGGGCGAACGCGGCGTTTCTCTCTCTGGCGGCCAGCGCCAGCGTCTCACGATTGCTCGCACCATGATGCTGCGCCCCTCTGTCGTCGTTTTCGACGACTCAATGGCCGCGATCGATGCCGGCACCGAGCAGCGCATTCGCGCGGCGATGCGGCGCTTCGCCAAGGATCGGGTGACGATCATCATCGCGCACCGGCTGAGTGCGCTTATGCATGCCGATCAGATCCTTTTTGTCGATAACGGCGAAATCGTAGAACGCGGCACGCATGAAGAGCTTCTGGCGAAGCGGGGACGCTACAGGGCCCTTTACGATCTCCAGACGCGCCCAGGTGATAGCATTATGACCCGGTATGGGGGCGCCCGCTGATGGACCAGGGCCCCGGCGAACTCGAAGCCGAACCTGACGACGGCAGACGCCCTCCGCGCGCGGTCGTCGGCTCGCACCGGATCGAGGAGGAGATGTTCGGCCGGGCTTTCGACAAGAGCATCCTCCGCCGGATCTGGGGCTTCGTCCGTCCCTATCGGGCAAAGGTAGTTGTCACGATTGTCGCGATGCTGATCTTCACCGGGACGCAGCTTCTCATCCCCTTGATCATCCGCTACGCGATCGACCACGGCATGAACCCGGCAGGGAGCGATCGCTCAGCCCAGCTTGCGGCCGTCGGCGCGTTCCTTTTGGCGATTTTGGTCAATTTCGCCGCCGGTTACATGCAGGAAACCTTGGATGGGAAGATTGCCGAAACTGTCCTGTTCGACATCCGCCGCGCCATGTTTGGTCATCTGCAAAAGGTTTCGCTCTCTTTCATGGACAAGACTGAGGTCGGACGCCTGATGTCGCGCCTGCAAGGCGACGTTAACTCCATACAGGAGTTCCTGGAAACCTCGGTATATTCCCTAGGCGATGTTGCGCTTCTCTTCGGCATCGTTTTCGTAATGCTGTGGCTCGACTTTCGCCTCGGCCTCCTGACGCTGTCGGTTCTGCCGATCCTGGTGATCGTCCGCATTGTCTGGCTGCCGCGTGCCCGCGACGCCTTCATGGCTGCACACGAAACCAATTCCGTCGTCAATGGCGCGCTGGCCGAAGCCATTCACGGCGTGCGGACCATACAGTCGATGGATCGCCAGCAGGTGAATTTCATTCTTTTCGACGACCGGGCCCATGCCAACCTCAGGACCCAACTGATCGCTGCCAGATATGCACTGGTCATGGTGCCTATCGTCGATGGCCTCACGGGCCTCGCCTTGGCCGCCGTTATTGTGGTCGGCGGCTCGATGGTCGTGAATAGCCGTATAGATGTGGGCGTGTTGGTAGCCTACCTGTTTTACATCCAGCGCTTCTTTGACCCGATCCGCTCACTCACCCTGCAATATTCGATCATGCAGCGCGCCATGGCCTCAGGCAAGCGCCTGACCGATGTGCTCGATGTCAAGATCGATGTTCAGGACAAACCCAATGCCGAGGTACTTTCGCCCGAAATGGACGGCTCGGTCGAGTTTAGGGACGTCACCTTCGGCTACGATCCGAACCGTTCGGTTCTGAAAAATGTCTCCTTCAGGGTCAATCCCGGCGAGACGGTCGCGCTGGTCGGACCGAGCGGTTCTGGCAAATCGAGTGCGATGGCCCTGGTCCACCGCTTCTATGATGTTCAGCAGGGTCAGGTGCTGGTCGGCGGGCATGATGTGCGCGACCTCACCCAGGAATCGCTCGGCCGCCAGGTCGCCATGGTGCTGCAGGAGCCATTCCTGTTCACCGGGACGGTCTTCGAGAACATTCGATACCAGAAGGCGGAAGCCACGCGCGACAAGGTGATCGAGGCGGCGAAGGCGGTCGGCGCGCATGACTTCGTCATGAGCCTCGCCGACGGGTATGAGACCCAACTTGGCGAACGCGGCGACAACTTATCTCTCGGCCAGCGCCAGCTTATCAGTTTCGCCCGCGCCCTCGTCGCTGACGCCAAGATCCTCGTGCTCGACGAAGCGACCGCCAACATCGACAGCTACACGGAATTGCAGATTCAGAAGGCTCTGATCAAGCTGCTTGAAGGGCGGACTGGCCTCGTCATCGCCCACCGTCTCGCCACGATCCGGGGGGCCGACCGCATCATCGTGCTTCAGAATGGCCAAGTTGTTGCGACTGGCAACCACGATGAGCTAATAGCTATGGGCGGCCTGTATTCCAAACTCTACTATCTCAACTACGCCTCCTTCGACGACATTCCCGAACACGAGACCACCGTCCAAGCTGGCTCCCAGACCTGAGTTTTTGGCGGCCTTGTGGTAGTGGCGTTGACTTTCGGGCGTGTCGGCGGACCACTCAGGCCACCGCAGACGGCCAGCAGGCAGCATTCAAGGACAAGCACTCCTCGCAGTTCGTGAAGACCGGCTGCGAACGATTTCCTCCAGCATCGTATCCCGACCGCGGTGCACCCCCATCATCGGGCGAGCTCGCTCCCGTTGGTGGCTGGGCGCAGCAAAGCCGCTCGCGAGCGCGCCCTCAACAGCGCCGTAGCGAGTGGCGGCTTTGCTACCGCCGGGCCGCTGATGAAGCTGGATGGGGGGCGCCGCACCGACGCCGCCCCAGGCGAGAAGAACCTCTGCGGCGGGCTATGGGCAACGGCTAGCGCGAGCGCGACGAGCAGACGCGTGCCTGCATCGTGACGCGCTCGGCCATCATCTCCTTAGGATCGTGCAGGTTCACACGATGGCCCAGACGCCAGCCAACGCACAAACCTGGTATTCTGTGCCGCCGGCTCGTCGTCAGTTTGGCCTCCCTCCCGATTGCCCGTCCCCATCACGTGCACGCTCGAGCACGTGGATGTGAGGGAGCGCTGTGACCGCGAATTTCATGGTCAGCCAAGTCGAGCCATGATTTCGGATTGAATGGTCGTCGCGGTGTACAGGGAAGCATCTAGCGGCAGATTTCCAAATGCCAGTTGACAAAGCAGGTAGTTGGCACCTGCCACTTCCAACTGACCTAACAGAGCTTTTCGCACAGATTCTGCTGATCCTACCACGCACAATTCACTCTCGACTGCCGCATCGAAGGTCAGCGGCAGGTTTGGTGGAGTGGGGATAGCGTTAAGCTCGTAAAGGAATTGGAAGCTCTTGAGCCAGCGTTCGTAAGCAGGTGCCGCGAGCGAATAGGCATGTGTGTCACAACGCCCAACCACGACCATGCGGAGCAATCCGATAAATTGCGCCTGATCCCCCGCGCCAGCGTTGTCCTCTCGATAGGCGCGGAACGCATCAGTAGTTTTGCGAACAGAAGAGGAAGGTCCTACACACGCGATATTTGTTCCATTCGCAGCCGCCCAAGCTGCGGACTCGGGTCGATTGGCAGCGACCCATGTCGGCGGATGTGGACGCTGATGAGGTCTTAGCGTCAAAGGAACGTCATTGAGATCAAAATGGCGGCCTTGATAGCATAGCGTGCCGACCTTCATCGGATTAACAAGTATTTCCATGAGGATTTCGCTGGCTTCGGCATAACGGCCCGGCACCGCGTCCGCACCAATCCCGAAGTAGCCCAATTCGATCGGGAGAGCACCGCGCCCTATGCCCAGTTCGAGCCTGCCACCGCTCAACTGGTCCAGCATACAGATCTCTTCGAACGCACGCAGCGGATGATAAAGCGCAAGCAGCATCACCAAGGGTCCGAGACGCAAGCGCCGGGTGCGCTGGGCGACGCTCGATAAGAACAGATTCGGCGATGGACCTCTCCCATGGGGAGTACAGTGGTGTTCTGCGAGATGATAGGCATAGAACCCTAGCTGATCGCACGCCTCTGCTAACATCAGGCGATCTTCGTATTGCCGACCGATGTCGCGGCCATCCTCGTCCAGATGATCGAAGATGCCGAACGCTAAGTTTGAAGGAAAGACGTTTGTCACTCGATAAGTCCCCGATTTTAAAAGCAGGCTGTTCTCTTGCTGGGATGACCAAGCAAGTCGGAAGAGATGTGTGTGATCGCCGATTAGCGTCAGCGTAACGAAGAAGCAGAGCCTGACGCTTCCCTGCCCTTGGAGCTTGGCACCGTTAAGCTTCCAGCAATGTCGCCAGCGGCAGCAAGAAATGCATCCATCTGCTCTTTTGTGCCGATGCTGACGCGGATGCAGTGTTCCAAGCCTTTGTCCGGAAAAAACGCGACAAGTATCTTTTGCCTTTCCAATGCTGCTTGCCACCATGAGCCGTCCTGTCCCGCGGGCACACGGGCCAGCAAGAAATTTGCGCGGGAGGGCGTTATGGAAAATCCGAGTTGCGACAGCGCGACTGTCACTCGCTCTCGTTCATCCTTGATGTGCTTGTGGTTCTCTGCGTAGGCGCCGCGATGCGCAAGCACGCTGATACCAACGGCATGCCCGATGACGTTCATGTTGAAGACGTTCTGGATGTTTCGCAGCCTGCCAATAATTTCAGGGTGACCGAAACCGAAACCGACGCGAATGCCGGCGGCGGCATAGCTTTTCGAGAATGACCTCAAGATCAGAACGTTCGGATACCGGTTGATGAGGCGCAGGCCATGATCGGGTGCAAAGTCGACGTAGGCTTCATCAAGGACAACCAAGCGGTCCGATTGTGCTACGAGGCGTTCGATATCGCTTATCGGGAGGAATGTTCCGGTCGGATTGTTTGGATTGGCCAACATAATGAACTTGGCGTCTTTTGCCGGACCGGAAAGCAATTGCTCCATTGGCAGGGAATGAGCTTGACATCCGATTTCGAGAAACTCGGCGCCCTGAATCATGGCAAGTTTGCGGTTGAACGAAAACCCTGGCGACATCATCGCAACCTTGTCGCCAGGCGCGAGGAAAGCTCTGTAGATGAGTCCGAGCAGTTCAGACGACCCGTTGCCTGCGATGACCTGATCCCTGGAAACGCCATAGGTGCTGGACGCCGCTTCCCTCAAGCTGATGTTATCGTCATCCGGATATAGATACTGGCACTTGAGGGCCGCCACTGCACTTTGCATTATGATTGGCGGCAACGGAAACGGGTTCTCATTCGTATTCAGCTTGACAAAATTTCCGTCCGGCGCTGGTCCGTTGGACGGCAGAGCATCTAACTGTCGCGTCACTGGCGGAAGAGCCGAAAGCACAGTTTGCAGTTTTGCATCGGACATATTTAACTCCGTTTCAGTCACACAGGGGGCATCCGTATGAGCTCGCAACGAGAGCAACATGGCGGACGGGATTGACGATGGAAGCGTTGCCTCTCACACGATGGTCGCAACGCAGACACGGGAATTCGGCCAGGCTGTCCTCGGTGAATTGAGTGGACGCGGACGCGGATCTGCATCGCTGCCGCAAGGCGCTAAGCAGCTCAGCTCATCTCCTCGGTTTCAGATACGCTTGATCTCGACGCCGTATTTCCTTAGCACGTAGCCAATCTGGCGCGGGGTCAGTCCAAGGAGGCGCGCTGCCTTTGCCTGCACCCAGCCACATCTTTCCATGGCAGCAATGACGCGCTCTATGTCGGGGGTCCTCGCACCAATTGGGTGTGTTGCGCCGGCACGCGGGACTGTGGTCGCGGCCGAACAGGCTGCCGCATCCGGCGGCGTGGCCGGATTCACTGACTCCGGCAGGATCGGCGCTGGTTGCAGCGCGGCCTTGCCCGATCTGCACTTCCACAGCGCCTCGGCAAAGCATTGGCCTTGGGAGCAGGCAAAGTCGTTTCTCCCGATTGATAGTCCCTCGGCCAGGATCGCTGTCCGGTGCACGCAATTTTCAAGCTCGCGAATGTTGCCGGGAAACTCACATTTCATCAGCACTTCAATCGCACACGGATCGAAGGTAAGCGTACAGCCGTTCTCGTCGTTGAACTTCTTGAGAAACTCAGCTGCGAGCAGCGGAATATCGCTGCGCCTCTGGCGCAATGCTGGTACCAGCAAGGGAACCACGTTGATGCGGTAGTATAGGTCGGCGCGGAACTCATTCCTTGCAACCGCCTCTTCCAGGTTCCTGTTCGTGGCGGCAATCACGCGAACATCGACCTTAATGGTCTGATTGCTGCCGACGCGCTCAAACTCCTGCTCCTGCAGCACGCGCAGTAGCTTTGCCTGGAACGAGGCCGAGATCTCGCCAATCTCATCCAGAAACAACGTCCCCTTGTCAGCGAGCTCAAAGCGCCCCTTGCGGGAATTGAATGCGCTTGTGAAGGCACCCTTCTCATGACCGAACAATTCGGATTCCAGGACTGTCTCTGGGAGCGCTGCACAATTGAGTTTAACGAAGGGCCGCTTGGCGCGCGGCGACAACTCGTGAATTGCCTTGGCAGCCAGCTCCTTCCCGGTACCGGACTCGCCTCGCAACAGAACCGTGGTTTTTGCCTTGGCTACGATCGCGATCTTCTCCAGCAGCGCGCTTATCGCCGGACTGTCACCAATCATCCCCTCGACATGAACTTTTTTGCGCCGGGGTGCAGGGTGCTTAACATCTGAAAATTTCGTTTGCAGCCGATCTTCCAACTCCGGCGGTCGCTCGCGGTCCCCCGCGGAGAAGCGGTGCAACTTGACTGTCTGTCCCACCATGTTGGCAATCATGGTGAGCAGTCGGACATCGTAATCGAGCCGATAGCTTGACCTGCTTTCCAAAGCCCTGTCCATAGTCAGCGCGCCTACGGCGTTCCCATCAACACGAATGGGAACGCCGATGAAGGACACGGTGTCGGAGGCCCCAAGCACCTCGATGTCAGCGGCAGTGAAGGCCGGATGCATCGCTATGTCCTCGGCGATGAGCGGCGTGTCCGTCGTCACAATCTGATCGATGGCGTTGCGCGGCACGCGCGACCGGGAGGGCTCATTGCTGTTCGTGTCGCAGTCGCTGGCCACGGTGATGTCCAGTCCGGCCTCGGCATCGCAGAGAGTGATGATGCCGTGCCGCATCTGCACTAACGAGTGCAGGAGATCAACGACCTTGGCCAACGTGAGTTCGAGCCGGGCGGGACCGGTGAGTATTTTCGATATTTCAAATATTCCGGTGAGGGCGCGCTCGTGCAATACCCCATTCGCAGGATTCGTCTCGGACGTTGGACAACCTCTTATCGCATCCGGCAGCGATATGCCGCACTCGCTGGCATTTTGTTCTGATTTGCGAATGTTGTGGTGCATGTGATCCTCGATCTCGCGCCATCAAACGTAGGCCGGCGACATGTGCGCCCGCGACGTCGCGAGCAAGCGCGAAAATACTCCGACGTGAACTCGTGCCGCCGCCGTTTGGTCGAGTGCAAAGCGGATCGAACCCTGATGCATCGCTTGGCTCTCCCCTCCACGAAGCTTGGCCATGGTCTCGGCTTGCACCAAGGCAACCAGACGTTGTTTTCAACAGACTGGAGCGAGGCGGGATAGTCAATCGAGCTTTCTTTCATTCGTGAAAGGAAACCTCGCGGCATATGATAGAATTCATCAATTCTGTTTTTGCCGTTGAACGTGGAAATACTTGCGCCGGCGATGCGGTGCCCGAGCGGCTGACCGCGCCGAGTGTAAAAGCCGGGCCGTGCCATTCACCAGCGCCCTCGAAGGAGGGGCGGAAGTGATAATAACCGCCAACGGCACTGGTCGTTTGCGGCAACCGCCATTTTGCTCGAGTTGATCATGCGGCGGCGGTGTCGCGTGTGAAGGCGCGAAGCTGGCGTCGAGTACGGCTTGGTAGGCGGTGCTCGCAATTTCCAGATCGCATCGTCGTGGTCAGCGCCAACGGCGTCAATCTCTACGTCTCGACGTGGCTTTCATGCAGCGGGAGCGCTGCAAAGAGCACAGCCATTCTCGGCTCTGATGCCACCGATGAACCGCGAGCCAGAGGGATCGACCGGCAGCACTCTGTCAGTGAACATCAACGGGTCGTGCTGGACCCTCGTCGTTCCCGCCTTGTGCCAGCGCATTCATTCCATCATGGGTGCCACGGCTAGTCAGGGAAAGCGAAGCTCTCGGCCTCCTCTAGACCAACGGATTTCGTCATGTGGCGCAGGCGTTCCGGCGAGAGGAACTCGCCTGTCACAGCGCTTCCGAACAGGGGTAAGTTAGCCTGTCATCTGGACGGGCTTATGAACAGGCGACCTATTTGGTACGCGCTGGCGCCAGCGATGCGGCCCGGTCCAAAGCCGGCTAAAACGAGGAACCCACCACGCTCTGTGCAGCAAACCGCTAGCCAGAGGGATCGACCGGCAGCACTCTGCCAGAGACATCAAGGGCGTGCCGGACCGCGGCCTATCCCGCTGGTCTGACACCGCATTCCTCCATCATTGGCGAGCCCACGTCAGTTCAGGTCATGCGGATTCATCTGGCATGGGTATTGCGGCGGCGTTGGTGCAGCGTTCGACCGGAGCGCCGCGATAGGGAGAAGTCACGCCACCTCGATCCGGTCAGGGAGAGAGAACCAGTGTCAGCTGCACAAGTCCGCGGCGCGAGTCCCGCGCCCCGCAAACCCTTCTACACCAAGCTCTACGCCCAGGTGCTTGCCGCCATCGCGCTCGGCGTCGCAATTGGCTATTTTTATCCGGAGACCGGCGAGAGCCTGAAGCCGCTGGGCGATGCCTTCATCAAGCTGGTCAAGATGATCATCGCGCCTGTCATCTTCCTGACAATTGCCACCGGCATTGCCGGCATGAACGATCTTCATAAGGTCGGCCGGGTCGCTGGTAAAGCAATGGTCTATTTCCTCACCTTCTCGACGCTCGCGCTGATCGTCGGCCTCATCGTCGCCAATGTCGTCCAGCCTGGCGCCGGCCTCAACATTGATCCGGCCTCGCTCGATGTCCAGGCCGTGAATACCTATGCCGCAAAAGCCAGCGAGCAGTCGGTCACCGGCTTTCTGATGAACATCATCCCGCCAACGATCGTCGGTGCCTTCGCGGAAGGCGACATCCTGCAGGTGCTGTTCTTCTCGGTTCTGTTCGGCATGGCGCTTGCGATGGCCGGAGAGCCGGGCAAGCCTGTCGTTTGCTTCCTTCAGGCGCTCATCGCGCCTGTCTTCAAGCTCGTTGGAATTCTGATGAAGGCCGCGCCGATCGGCGCTTTTGGCGCAATGGCCTTCACTATCGGCAGATATGGCATCGGTTCGGTGGTCAACCTCGCGATGCTGGTCGCGACGTTCTATTTCACCGCCTTCCTCTTCGTGTTCGGGGTTCTCGGCGCGGTCTGCCGCTACAACGGCTTCTCGATCTGTTCTCTCATTCGCTACATCAAGGAAGAGCTGCTGCTTGTCCTCGCAACGTCCTCCTCGGAGGCGGCGCTCCCTTCGCTGATGCAGAAAATGGAGAAGGCGGGCGCCAGGCGTTCGGTTGTGGGTCTCGTCATCCCGGCCGGATATTCATTCAATCTGGACGGCACGAATATCTACATGACGCTGGCGGCCCTCTTCATCGCGCAGGCGACGAACACGGATCTGTCCATCGGCGATCAGGTGCTGCTGCTGCTCGTAGCAATGCTTTCCTCCAAGGGCGCTGCAGGTGTCACAGGCGCGGGCTTCATCACCCTAGCGGCTACGCTCGCCGTAGTTCCGAGTGTTCCCGTTGCTGGGATGGCACTGATACTCGGCATCGACCGCTTCATGTCCGAATGCCGGGCGCTGACGAATTGCGTCGGCAACGCAGTGGCATCCCTCGTCGTCGCCCGCTGGGAAGGAGAATTGGACCGAGCACAGATGAAAGCCGCCTTCTGCGGTCATCAGCTTGCCGAGGCATCAAACCGGCTACCCTCCTCCCAATAAGGTGGGCGGCCCACGACCTGTTAAGTCGCCTAGCTGGTCACATGAACTGAACGACCGACCCGCAGCCTCTAAACGGCTCCTCACGGACCATGTAGCAGAAGCGCTAAATGTGTGAGTGCAAACCGTCACCGCCCTTTAAGCGAATGAGCCTTTCAGTATACCCGGCCGGTTTACGTCTGGAATGATGTTCGTCCAACACGCTGTTGGCCATTCGTATGGGACGTCTTCACTTTGCCACCCGAAACCGAAACGCGTTAGGCGACAGAGAGCCGGCCCGCGTCAAAAACCGATCAGAATAGGACCTATGACCAAGCGCCCCACAATTGCCGATCTCGCCCGCGAAGCCCGAGTCAGCGTAGCAACGATCGATCGGGTTCTGAACGCCCGCCATCCGGTGCGCGAGGAGACCGCGCGGCGGGTCCACGACGCCGCCCACGCGATCGGCTATCATGCTGCCGGGCTAATCAAGCAGCGCTTGCGGCGAGACCTACCGCACTACCGTCTGGGCTTCATCTTGAGAAAACCGGCCCAGCATTTCTACCAAGATTTTGCGCGCGAGGTCGAAGCATCGGTCAATTTGGCCCAGTCCTTCCACGGAATTCCGCTCGTCGAATTCGCCCGGTCACATATGCCGAGCGACCTGATCGCGCCGCTCAAGGATTTGGGCGCACGCTGCCATGCGATCGCGATGGTGGCACCGGACCACCCGAAAATTACAGCAGCGGTTGAGGACCTCAAGGCCAAAGGCATTCCGGTTTTCTCGCTGCTTTCCGACTTCGCCGCCGGCGTGCGACAGGGGTATATCGGCCTTAACAACCGCAAGGTGGGGCGCACGGCCGCTTGGATGGTGTCGAAGGTCGCAAAACGGCCCGGCAAAGTGGCGGTTTTTGTCGGCAGCCATCGTTTCCAGGGGCACGAGCTCCGTGACGTCGGCTTTCGCTCCTATTGCCGTGAGAACGCGCCCACGTTCGAGGTGCTGGATCCTGTCATGAACCTCGAGAAACGGCAGATCACCTACGAGGCAACGCTTGATCTCATGCAGCGAGAGGCCGAGCTCGTCGGCTTCTATGTCGCCGGCGGCGGCATGGAGGGCGCCATCTCCGCGCTCCGAGAAGAGGGCAAAAGTCGCGATCTCGTCGCGATCGTGAATGAAATCACGCCGGAGTCTCGGGCCGCGCTCGCAGATAATATTGTCACGATGGCGGTCGCCACGCCAATGCGCCGACTTTGCCAGGAGCTGATAACGCTGATGACGCGGGCTATCGAGACCGGCACCGCTGAAACACCCGGACAGACATTTCTCCCGTTCGACATCCATCTGCCGGAAAATATATGAAACTCATGGACTCTATCGTGAGCGGGGAGTTTCCTTTCATAAACGAGAGAAAGTTGAATGATGATCCCATCCCGCGGGGTGGCCGCACCCACGGGCCTCAGCCGGGCAGGATGAAGCGCCGATTAGATGAACGGATCGGCCACGGGTTCAGGCAGAAGCGCGGGGTCAATTGCCTGGGTCCGCAGCGTCAAGCTCCACCGGCTTCATTGCCAAGTGCCCGACTTTCTCGGTGCAGGGCACTGTCGTCAACGCCAGTAGCCGAGCGAGGCTGGCACAGATTGGATCGGCGCCATCTCCTCGCCTGGCCGCGCGTGAAAAGCCGCGGCAAGGCCTGCGACGTTGGCATTTAAGTGGGGCTGAGCATCTTCTGGGACTCCGCAAGCAAAATCGGAGGCGGCAGTCATTCAGTAGCAACCCCGGGCGTGTGTTCTGCTCGTTCCTGGCCCTCGTACTTGACAAGCAACTGCGCCGCTCTGCTGGTCAAAGGCCCGGTGTTTAAGTGGGGCTTAACATCTTCCGGGACTTCGCACGCGAAATCGCGGTGGCAGTCGGTACCAACAACCGCAAGGTCGGATCGGCGTGCCCGACACACTCAATGATTTCAGGCAAAGGCGCCAGGCAAGATGCCTCCTGCAACATCATTTCCCGCATCCACATGCTTGCCGGATCAGTATTGTGAAGCTCAGGCCATTGGACGGCCTCCGTGAATGCGGGAGGAGGAAGTGGCGGCGGAAGTTGGACAATCCGGAGGGGTGTTGTTTTTGCGAAATGCTGCGCCAGCCGTAAGGGCATGGTCCCGATGCGGTTGGTGCCTGACAGGACGGGCGCGATCAGGCTAAAGCCCTGTACGACGACCTCGACACGTCTCTCGAAACCGTGCTCGAGCAAATACCATTCCTCCATGGTGGGCTGCCGGGTGTGCCTGAATTTGAGCACGACATGCCCCATGGACAAGTATCGGTCGAATGTAAGTGGCTCTGACAGCTGCTTGTTCGTGCCGCAGCCTACGCATACGAGCATATCGTCGAACAGGGCTGCGCGAGGATGTTTCGACATGAACACTTCCGGCATAATCAGAAAATCAAGGTCGCCGCGCCGGAGAAGCTCCTCGGGGTCGTCGCAAATAGGCAGACATTCAAAGCGAACGGCGGGAGCTTCCCGCGCAGCACGCTCTACGATCTTCTTAAAAAATACGAGCGTGATGTAATCGGAAAGCATCATTCGGAAGAGACGATCCGATTGGGCCGGGTTGAAAGCGTCGGAGGAAATAATCGACAGCTGGATGTGCAGCAATGCCTCCCGGACTGCTGGGGCGAGCCCGTCGGCGCGCGGTGTCAAAAGGAGCTCGCGGCCGTTCATCGTAAATAGCTCATCGTTGAAATAGGCGCGTAACCGACCGACGGCGGCGCTCATGGCCGGCTGGCTCAGGTTAATACTGCGAGCCGCGGCAGTGACTTTACGCTCCCTCATCAGAGCGTCCAGCACAACGAGGAGATTTAGATCGAGTCCCTTGAAACGCATGTCATGTTATCCAACGTGTGGATGCGTATCATTCAAACAATCAATTTTACGAATTTACGAGCCATGCATTAGAGGAACGTTAAGGAGCGACGTCAAGCTCAAATCGACGACACGGGCCGGAACTTCGAGAAAGCGTCTGGCTCGCCTTCGCCAACGACAACGGTTGAATGCAGCCAACGACGCCGCTTTGGTCGGGTAATGCGGCCCGCAAAAAACTAATATGAAGAGAGGTCCTGAATGCGCCATCAGGTGCAGTGGAAGTTGTGCTGGGAAAACGAGTTGCAGCTCTCCGATCACGTTAAGCTCGCCGAGTTCTTTCGTGATACGTACGGGCCGACTGGGGCGTCCAACGCAGAACCGTTCGAAGGTAGTCGAAGCTGGGCCGGAGCCAGGCCTGAACTCCGCGTAATCGCCTATGATCCAAGCGGCGGTGTAGCGGCTCACATGGGCGTACTGCGCCGTTTCATCAAGGTTGACGCGGTCGACCTGTTGGTGGCTGAGCTGGGCCTGTACGGGGTACGTCCGGACCTTGAGGGTCTCGGAATCGCCCATTCAATCCATGTCATGCTTCCAATACTGCAGGAGCTTGGCGTTCCATTCGCTTTCGGAACGGTCCGGGACGCGCTGCGGAATCATGTTGAGAGGTTCGGGCGGCGATACAGCCCTTTGGCCGTTTTGTCGGGAATTCGCGTGCGCTCCACCCGACCAGAGGCGCGCCTCGACCTGCCGCCCACACGCATCGATGACGCACTCACCATTGTTCTGCCAGTTGGACGGCCGATCAGCGAATGGCCCACGGGCACGATGATCGATCGGAACGGACCAGAGCTATGAGCCGTCCCGATTGCTTGTACGAAGTGCGCCGTGAGTGCTCTGACGGCACCGGCCGTCGCAGCGTTTATCTGACGTTTGACGACGGTCCCAATCCACTTTTCACACCGGAGATTCTCGACGTTCTGGCAGAGCAGCGGGTGCCGGCGACTTTCTTCGTCATCGGCGCCTACGCCTTAGAGCACCCAGATCTAATCCAACGGATGATCGCAGAAGGGCACGAGGTAGGCAACCACACGATGTCTCATCCGGATCTGTACCAATGCGGCTTCGGCGAAGTGCAACGTGAGGTCTTTGAAGCGAACGACGCCATCATGAGAGCGTGCCCGCAGGCCTCGGTGCGCTATGTTCGCGCGCCCTACGGCGCCTGGAGCGAAGAAGTCTGCACAGCATCACAGATCGCCGGGCTGGCGGCCCTTCATTGGTCCGTCGACCCTCGAGATTGGTCTCGCCCTGGAGTCGACGCGATTATTAATACAGTGCTCGCCTCTGTCCGGCCGGGCGCAATTGTACTCTTGCACGACGGATGCCCTCCCGGCGAGTTGAGCCGGGGCGCTCACGCCGGTCTGCGCGACCAGACGGTCACGGCGCTGTCCCGGCTGATTCCAGCATTGCGTGAGCGCGGATTTGTAATCCGCTCACTTCCTCAACATCACTGAACAAACGAGATCCCATGACTCTTCTTGGTACAACCAGCACTGTGGCCATATCGCTTTATGCGCTGCTCTCGACTGCTTATAAGAGCATGCAGGGGCTTTATGCTCTGCCGACAAACGACTCATCGGCGTTGGAGGTTCTCGTCGGCTCCGATCAACTGCCCAGCGTGGATGTCATCGTCCCCTGCTTCAACGAGGATCCGCGCACGCTTTCAGAGTGCCTGGCTTCCATTGCCGACCAAGAATACGCCGGAAGACTTCGGGTCTATGTGGTTGATGACGGTTCTGGAAATCGCGAAGCCTTAGGAACTGTCCACGAAGCCTACGCGCGCGACCCTAGGTTCGACATCATTTTGCTTCCCGAGAATGTTGGAAAGCGCAAGGCGCAGATCGCCGCGATACGCCGCTCATCAGGGGATCTGGTGCTTAACGTTGATTCAGACACGTTACTCGCGTCCGACGTCATTGCCAAGCTTGTACCGAAGATGCGAGATTCAGCGGTCGGCGCAGTCATGGGTCAGTTGACGGCCAGTAACCGGACCGAGAGCTGGCTGACCAGGCTGATAGACATGGAGTACTGGCTGGCTTGCAACGAGGAGCGCGCGGCGCAGGCTCGCTTCGGTGCCGTTATGTGCTGTTGCGGCCCATGTGCCATGTACCGCCGGTCTGCGCTCCTTTTGTTACTGGACCAGTACGAGTCGCAGTTTTTTCGGGGCAAGCCAAGCGACTTCGGTGAGGATCGCCATCTTACTATCCTGATGCTGAAAGCAGGCTTTCGAACCGAGTACGTTCCGAGCGCCATCGCGGCCACAGTCGTCCCGAACAGACTAGGACCGTATCTGCGCCAACAACTCCGTTGGGCACGAAGCACATTCCGGGACACGCTGCTTGGGCTCCGCTTGCTGCCCAGCCTAAATAGCTATCTCACGTTGGACGTGGTCGGACAGAATCTCGGCGCGCTACTCCTCGCCGTATCGGTATTAACGGGCCTCGCACATTTCGCACTGACAGGCTCTGTGCCTTGGTGGACAGGACTGATGATTGTGTCCATGACCATGCTCCGATGCAGCGTGGTAGCATTTCGTGCCCGACAGTTTCGATTTCTGGGCTTTTCGCTGCACACGTTCATCAACATCTTTCTCTTGCTTCCGTTGAAAGCCTACGCGCTGTGTACATTGAGCAATAGCGATTGGCTGTCGCGAGGCTCTGCTGTCGCTACATCGAACACTGGGGGAAAACAGGCCCCCACCCAAACTCCGATCACTGGTTCCAGCAGGGCAGAATTCTCGCCGCATGCGGCTCCGCTTCGCAGGCTCAATCTTGCGCGGGATTCTTCGGAATTAGTGCTGTCGGGCAACATTTGCGGCGACGAGTGATCGCTAATTACCTAGTGGACGAGAGGTGCACGAGTTTGACCCAGAACGTGAATCATCAGTTGCTTGATCGGGAATTGGCCGCAGACGATCCGTGGCTTCTCGACGGCAATCCGTTCGAGCGGAAGCGCCACACGCAAATGCTCCAGCTGGCGCTTGCCCAAGGCTCCATTTCAAATGCCCTCGAAGTCGGGTGCGCTGCCGGCGCATTCACGGAAAAACTAGCCCCCTACTGCCAAGGGCTCACCGTCATCGATGTCGTGGCGCAAGCGATTGCTCGAGCACGTCAACGGATAAACGAGCCGTCGCGCATCAACTGGATAGTCTCCGATGTTCAACAGTTTTCGACCGACGAGTTGTTTGACCTGATCGTTGTGGCGGAGGTCCTCTATTATCTCGAAGACATAGCCGAGATGCGCGCGGCCGTCAAAAACCTGGTGCGGGTGCTTGCGCCAGGCGGGCATCTGATCTTCGGATCGGCAAGGGATGCTAATTGCCGTCGCTGGGGTCACGCCGCTGGTGCTGAGCCGGTCATCGCCATGCTGAACGAAACGTTGATCGAGGTAGAGCGTCTTGAGTGTCGGGGCGAGTCGGTCAACGAAGACTGCTTGCTCGTCCGTTTCCGGAACCCGCTTTCCGCTTCCTGATGAATCGAATCTATCGCCGTTAACCTGGAGACACTATGCGCATCTGTGGTACCAAGCTGACCCATGATGGGGCGATCGCCCTGGTCGAGGATGGACGGCTCGTCTTCTGCGTTGACCAGGAAAAGCGGCACAACGATCCGCGTTACCAAGCCATCGATAGTCTCGACGCAATTGTCGCCGCTTTACCGGAACAGGGGCTAAATCCTTGTGATGTCGATCAGTTCGTTATCGACGGCTGGGATGGCGAAGACGAGTCACAGTTTCAGGTCCGGCAGGCAACCAAGCAACCGCCAGTCTTGGCGTCCCTCTCGGTAAAATGAACCCATGTCCATGGTAGCGATCGATCTTACTGACGTAAGCAAAACTTATGACAAGCTCGTTGTCGACAGGCTGTCGTTCCGCGTTGCGGCGGGGGAATGCTTCGGGCTCTTGGGACCGAACGGCGCGGGCAAAAGCACGATTGCGCGTATGGTCCTCGGCATGACATCGCCCGATGCGGGGAAGATTACTGTGCTCGGCGTTCCAGTGCCGGCGCGCGCGCGTTTGGCACGTATGCGCATCGGCGTGGTCCCGCAGTTCGACAATCTTGATACCGCGTTCACTGTACGCGAGAACCTGTTGGTGTTCGGGCGCTACTTCCGGATGAGCAGACGCCAGATCGATGCGGTCATACCATCGCTGCTTGAGTTCGCCCGCCTCGAGAACAAAGCGGATGCGCGCGTCGCCGAACTGTCCGGCGGCATGAAGCGGCGCCTGACGCTCGCGCGTGCGCTGATCAATGACCCGCACTTGCTGGTGATGGACGAGCCGACCACCGGCCTCGATCCGCAGGCCCGCCACCTGATCTGGGAACGGCTGCGATCGCTGCTGGCGCGGGGCAAGACTATTCTTTTGACTACCCATTTCATGGAAGAGGCCGAGCGGCTGTGCGATCGGCTGTGCGTTATGGAGGAGGGGCGCAAGATCGCCGAAGGCCGCCCGTCCGCACTCATTGACGAGCAGATCGGCTGTGACGTGGTCGAGGTCTACGGCGGCAATCCGCATGAACTGGGTGCGCTGATCCGGCCGTACGCACAGCGCATCGAGGTGAGCGGTGAGACGCTTTTTTGCTATGCACCCGATCCGGAGCAGGTGCTGGCGCAGCTACGCGGGCGCGCGGGTCTACGCCTTCTGCAGCGTCCCCCCAATCTCGAGGATGTGTTTTTGCGGCTAACCGGGCGCGAGATGGAGGACTGAACAATGGGCGAACGTTATGCGGCGGGCATGCCCGCCAATGCGTGGAATTGGGTCGCGGTTTGGCGCCGCAACTATCTTGGATGGAAGAAAATCGGGCTTGCATCGGTGCTCGGCAACCTCGCCGATCCGATGATCTATCTGTTCGGTCTCGGCTTTGGAATCGGAACAATGATAGGTCCTGTTGAGGGCACTTCGTACATTGCGTTTCTCGCGGCTGGCATGGTTGCCACAAGCGCGATGGCATCGGCGACCGCTGAAACGGTTTACGGGAGTTTCGGCCGCATGGGCGACCAGCGCACCTGGGAAGGAATGCTATGCACTCAGCTGACGCTCGGCGATATCTTACTCGGCGAATTGGCGTGGGCAGCCACCAAGGCCCTGATGGCGGGCACAGCAATCACTATTGTTGCCACCACGCTCGGCTACGCATCGTGGCCATCCATCCTTTGCTTGCTGCCAGTCATCGCTCTCAGTGGCCTCGCCTTCGCAAGTCTAGCGATGGTCGTCACGGCGCTTGCGCCCAGTTATGAATATTTCATATTTTATAATACGCTTGTTGTAACACCCATGCTCTTCCTTTGCGGCGCGATGTTTCCGGTCAACCAATTGCCCGGCGCTTTTCAGGACGTCGCCTCCTTGTTGCCGCTCGCACATGCAATTGACCTCATTCGTCCGGCGATGCTTGGCCGTCCGGCCGGCAGCATGGGCCTGCATATCGGCGCGCTTTCCATATACACGGTTTTGCCGTTCTTCCTATCGGTTGCTCTATTTCGTCGTCGGCTGATGCGTTGACGCTCTCACCATTCGTGAAATTGATTGTTTGGGCGATACCCATCCACGCGTCGGATAGGTCAATGCATGCGTTTTAAGGGACTCGATCTAAATCTCCTCGTTGTGCTGGACGCTTTGATCAGGGAGCGTAAAGTCACCGCCGCAGCCCGCAGTATTAACCTGAGTCAGCCGGCCATGAGCGCCGCCGTCGGTCGGTTACGCGCCTATTTCAGCGATGAGCTATTTACGATGAACGGCCGCGAACTCATTTTGACACCGCGCGCGGAGGGGCTCGCCACAGCAGTCCGGGAGGCATTGCTGCACATCCAGCTGTCGATTATTTCCTGGGACGCCTTTAACCCGGCCGGATCGGATCGTCGCTTCCGCATCATCCTTTCCGATTACCTCACACTCGTATTTTTTAAGAAAATCGTAAAGCGTGCTGCGCGGGAAGCTCCCGCCGTCCGCTTCGAATGTCTGCCTATTTCCGACGACCCCGAGGAGCTTCTCCGGCGCGGCGACGTTGATTTTCTGATTATGCCGGAAGTGTTCATGTCGAAACATCCTCGCGCAGCCCTGTTCGAAGATATGCTCGTATGCGTAGGCTGCGGCACGAACAAGCAGCTGTCAGAGCCACTTACATTCGACCGATACTTGTCGATGGGGCAGGTTGTGCTTAAATTCGGGGACACCCGGCAGCCCTCCATCGAGGAATGGTATTTGCTCGAGAACGGTTTCGAGAGACGTATCGAGGTCGTCGTACACGGCTTTAGCATGATCCCGCCCCTTCTATCAGGCACCAGCCGCATCGGGACCATGCCGTTGCGGCTGGCGCAGCATTTCGCAAAATTAACACCCCTGCGGATTGTCGAACTTCCGCCGCCACTTCCTGCCGCATTCACGGAGGCCGTCCAATGGCCTGCGCTTCACAATAATGATCCGGCAAGCCTATGGATGCGGGAAATGATGTTGCAGGAGGCATCTCGTATGATTACCCTGCCTAAGAGCACCGAACGTCTCACTTGTCGGCCGAATTGAGAAACTGACCTCTCGGTTATGAGAGGAGGCATAGATGGCGATTGGGATTGGGCGATTCCTGCATTGTCGAGAACGATGCAGGGAGAGCAGATCCTTCAGCCCGAAGAGGTGGCAGCGATGCTGCGGCGGCATGAGGTTGGCTGGGGAACCGACGGGCGAAGGAATTCGGGTGCGCGCGCAACCCCTCGGTATCTAAGCGAGGGCGGGACTGTTCCGGTTCGCAAGCCTGTGCGGCCGACGGCGTTTGACGGACCGGACGATTGGCAGCGGGAGCGCTTCTTCCCCCATGGCTCGGGCCGGATGACGATCTCGACCCGCTCCAGATGCGCCGGGAACGCCTTGCGCGGTCGCGCAGCACGTCGCGGCTCGCCTGTCGGTCTTGCGGCCTCGAGCTCGGACTCAATCGCGCCGAGCCCGGTCTGGATTTCGAAGGCGAAGGCCTGCTGGGCACGTTCGAGCTTCTCGGAGCTGCGACCGAAGCGGCGCGCTCCAGCTGCTTGACGATCCCCGAAGGTCGGCGATCCTCTCCTGGGCACGCTCGTTGAGTGTCGCCATCCGGACGATCTCGGCCTTGAGTGTTTCGCTCCGGAGTTGTTGCAGTTCGGCCTTCTCCGCCGCCATGGCGACGAATATCGCCTTGAGCGGAACGATTTCGTGGGCACGGGCCGAAGCGCTTCTCGTCATGACGCCGACAGAAGCTTATTTTGCACGGCCAGAGGCCCGCCTTTTGCGCCTGACTCACTTCGCCACGGCCTATCCGGCCGACGTCGGACGCCGTCTCCGTTCGGCTCAAACGCGCCAGTCCATGCCTTCGACGAGCGCCATCAGTTGGGCGCGGCAAGCCGGATCACGCCGTTCTCCACCCGCGGCCAGCGGAACTTGTCCTCGTCCAGCGCTTACGGTGCGGGTATGCCGGCGTCGAGCAAACAGAGAGAAGTTTGGGGCGGAACTATTAGGACGGCCCCGTTACGAAGTGTTGTCCTGGTCCGGTTTGAGTGTCGAATCTTCAGATCGATTGCTTGGGCGACCAGATTCCCGGCCGCCAGCGAGCCCGCAACTGCTCAGCAGAAGGGCGAAGTGAACGTGAGTGCATCTTTCTATGCGGTGCGCCTCGACAACGACAACAGCGCGCATGAGTTCGCCCACCTGGGCGGTGTGGTCACCGTGGCCGACCTAGGCCTGACCGCGTCGGACTTCACCTTC
>NZ_JAMYSC010000039.1:0-63946 GCF_040321755.1 Mesorhizobium sp. M0276
ATGAACTCGTCGGCGCTTAAGGTCATGAGCTTGTGTTTGGACTTGTCGTGGTGGAGTCCTTCCAGCGGAAGCTGACCTTTCCCTGGTCCAGGCTCACGAGGCGGCTGTTGGCGATGGCGACGCGATGGGTGTAGCGGCCCAGATAGGCGAGGACCTGTTCGGGACCGCCGAACGGGGGCTTGGCGTAGACGACCCATTCGATGCGCTTCAGTCCAGTCAGTTGGGCGCAGAAAGTGGCAGGGTCGGCCAGGCTGGCGAGATCGCTGAAGAAGCGAAGCTGGCCGGCGTCGAAGGCGTCCTGCAGGCGCCCCAGGAATAGCCGCCTGAACAGACGCGACAGAACCCGCACGGGCAGGAAAAATCCCGGCCGGCAGGCGATCCATCGCTGGTCCCCGGCCTTCGCCGTGGCAGGCTCGAGCGACAGGCCGCCGCCCGGCACGACGCAGTGGACATGCGGATGATGGTGGAGATTTTGACCCCAAGTATGAAGCACGGCCACCATGCCGATCTCGGCGCCCAGATGCCTGGGATCGGCCGCCGCCACCCTCAAGGCTTCGGATGCGGCCTTGAACAGGATCGTATAGACCGCCGCCTTGTTCTGGAAGGCGATCTCAGCGATCTGGGCCGGGACGGTGAAGACCACGTGGAAGTATGGGACCGGCAGCAGCTCAGCCTGCCGCTCGGCCAGCCACTGGGCGCGGGCTAGACCCTGGCACTTGGGGCAGTGACGGTTGCGGCAGGAGTTATAGGCTTGCCGCACGAGACCGCAGTCGGCGCAGTGTTCGGCGTGACCGCCCAGGGCCGCGGTCCGGCACGCCTCCACCGCGGCCATAACCCGGCGCTCGACACGCCCGAGATGGCCGGCATGGTCGCGGCGATAATCAGCCCCGTGACGGTGGAGTACATCCGCCACTTCCAGATCCGGGCGCATGGCGCGCGGCTCAGCCGGGCGCCGTGATCTCCATGCGGAGTTGGTCAAAAGGACTGGCAGTCCGGCCGATCACAGCCGTTGAGACCTGGGCGTATAGTGTCGTCGTCGCCAGGCTGCGATGGCCCAGCAGCACCTGAATGATCCTTATGTCCGTGCCGGCTTCCAAAAGGTGGGTGGCGAAGCTGTGGCGAAGGGTGTGCACCGTCACCCGCTTCTCAACGCCCAGGAACTCGCAGGCTGCTCGACAGGCGATCCCTAAGGTCTGTGGGTGGATCGGGCCGCGGCCATCGCGCCGAGGAAATAGCCATCGCCCCGGCTTGGTCAACCGCCAATAGACGCGCAAAATCTCCAGCAGCTGCGGCGACAGCATCACATAGCGGTCCTTGCCGCCCTTGCCCTGCTCGATGCGAATGATCATCCGGCTGCTATCGATGTCCGTCACCTGCAGACGCGCCGCCTCCGCGGCGCGTAAGCCCACCGCATAGGTGGTCATCAGAGCGACCCGGTTCCTCGTCCCCTTCACGGCCTGCAGAAAGCCGACCACCTCATCGGCGCTCAGCACGATCGGCAACTTGCGCGGCGTCCGGGCGTAAGCGATCCGCTCAGGCAGATCAGATCGACCCAGCGTCACGCCGTAGAAGAAACGCAAGGCGCAAACGGTCTGGTTCAACGCACCCCACGAGACCCTTCGGCCCACCAAGTGGGCCTGATAGGCGCGCACCTCTTCGTATCCCAGTTGATCGGGTGATCGTCCAAAAAATCGACTGAACTTCGCCACGTGATGCACGTAGGATCGCTGGGTCTCCGGTGACAAATTGCGGATCGTCAGATCTTCAATCATCCGCTGACGCAGAGGGCTTATCTGGGCCATCTGGGGTTCTCCTGTCTGGAAGGTTGGCTCAACACCAAATCTTCTCAGACGGGGGCCTCCTCAGGCCAGACCCGCGCATCAGCTACCGCGGCAGCGGTTTAGTTCAATCAGATATGCACGCCTAAGGGAATCCCACGCCGATTCAGCCTCAATTCATTCCGCTCTAGCCATATGCATGGGGATGGCCGCCGACGCATCAAACGCCAGTTCTTGTGATGCTTGCCGCTCAGTTGACCGGCGGATAGAGCGTGTCGATGATCATGCGCGCATCGTGGCGCGAATCGAGCATGCCATAGGTGTTGCGCCATTGGCCGGCCAAACGCGTCTCGACGAAAGCATCTGCGATCCGCCCTGCCCCGAGACGGCGCAACTCCGCTGCCGCAGCCGACAGCGCCAGTTGTTCGGTGAGCAGACGGGCCGAGCCCTCATCGGTTGACGCAACCTGCATCGCCGCCTTCAGCACGCCGATCGTGCCGCGTCCGCCAGTGCCGAGGTCACGGTCGATGCCGGTCAGCACGTCCTCGAACAGGCCAGGCGCGCGGCCAAGCACGCGCAGCACGTCGAGCGCCATGACATTGCCCGAGCCTTCCCAGATCGCGTTGACCGGGGCCTCGCGATAATAGCGGGCGAGCGGCGCCTCCTCGACATAGCCATTGCCGCCGAGACACTCCATCGCCTCGTAGAGCAGCGGCGGCGCGATCTTGCAGACCCAGTATTTGACGACGGGCGTCATGGCGCGGGCAAAGGCCGCTTCACCGCGATCGCTCGCCGCCTCGTCGAAGGACCTCGCCAGCCGGAACGACAGCGCGGTGGCTGCCGCCACGTCGAGCGCCATATCGGCCAGCACGCGCTGCATCAAGGGTTGCTCGATCAGTGTCGAGCCGAACACCTGTCGGTGGCGCGCGTGATGAACGGCCTCGGCGAGGCCCGCACGCATGATCGCCGAGGACGCGATGGCACAATCCAGCCGGGTCAGGGTGACCATGTCCATGATCGTCTTCACGCCGGCACCCGGTTCGCCGACCATCTCGCCTATGGCGTTGACGAATTCCACTTCGGAGGACGCGTTGGAACGGTTGCCGAGCTTGTCCTTCAGCCGCTGAAAACGGAAGCCGTTGCCCGACCCGTCACCGAGAACGCGCGGCACCAGAAAGCACGACAATCCCTCCGGCGCCTGCGCCAGCACCAGGAACGCGTCGGACATCGGCGCCGACATGAACCATTTGTGTCCGGTCAGGCGATAAAACCCGCTGCCGGCACGTTCCGCCCTTGTCACATTGGCGCGCACATCGGTGCCGCCCTGTTTCTCGGTCATGCCCATGCCGAGTGTCAGCCCGGTCTTCTCGACCGGCGGCTTTTGGCTGTGGTCGTATTTGCGCGTCGTCACACGCGGCGCCCATTCGCGAAATAGTTTTGGGCTGGCCATCAAAGCCGCCAGCGAAGCGTTGGTCATGGTGATGGGGCAGAGATGCCCGGTCTCGAGCTCCGCCGTCAGATAGAACCGGGCGGCACGGACCTGATGGCGGCGGCCGATCTCGGCGTCGCCGTTTTCCCAGACCGAGGAATGCAGCCCGTTGGCCACAGAGCGGCGCATCAAGGCGTGGTAGGCGGGATGGAACTCGACCACATCGATGCGCCGTCCCTGGCGGTCATGCGTCCTGAGCTTCGGCGTCTCGACATTGGCGAGCCGGGCCAGTTCCTGCGCCTCTTGCGTCAGCACGAACCGGCCGAGCCCGTCGAGATCCTTGCGCACCGGATCGGAAAAACGCTCCGCGAGCTGGATCAGCAACGGATCGCCCCGCCAGGCGTTGCCGCCCGTAAGCGGCGGCGGCTGGTTCGTCACGTCGTCGGTCACGCCCAATCCTTCTATCGGCAGAAAGGCCCTTCTCGTCAGAAAGCCACGAATCCGAAGCCGTCGGCTAGATATAGCCCAAGCCATGCGGCGCGCGCGATGAAAATACCGGCCGATTTAATCGGCCATCTACACGAAAAAATTGAGGAGAACGGCTCCAATCCAAAGCTGGCGCTTGCAGCCGCAAAATCTCCACCCTATAGCAGCGCCTTGAGATGACCGACGCCTCGTCCCTGCCACCCTACCCTCACCGCCATCTTCTGGGCATCCGCGATCTTTCCCCCGCCGACATAGAGCTATTGCTCGACCGTGCGGACCGCGCGGTCGCGATCTCGCGGCAGTCCGAGAAAAAAACCTCGACGCTGCGCGGCCGCACCCAGATCAACCTGTTCTATGAAGCGTCGACGCGTACGCAGTCGTCGTTCGAACTGGCCGGAAAGCGGCTGGGCGCCGATGTCATGAACATGTCGGTGGCGAGCTCCTCGGTGAAGAAGGGCGAGACGCTGATCGACACGGCGATGACGTTGAACGCCATGCGCCCCGACATCCTGATCATCCGCCACCAATCGGCCGGCGCTGCAGCCCTTCTGGCGCAGAAGGTCGGTTGCTCCGTCGTCAATGCCGGCGACGGCGCGCATGAGCACCCGACACAGGCACTGCTCGACGCACTGACCATCCGCCGCGCCAAAGGCCCGCTGTCGAAGCTGATCGTGGCGATCTGCGGCGATATCCTGCACTCGCGCGTGGCGCGCTCGAACATCATGCTGCTCAACGCGCTTGGCGCGCAGGTGCGCGTCGTCGCACCGTCGACGCTGCTGCCGTCGGGCATCGAGAAGATGGGCGTGATCGTCACCCGCTCGATGGCCGAGGGCCTCAAGGGCGCCGACGTGGTGATGATGCTGCGCTTGCAGCGCGAGCGCATGGAGGGCTCCTTCGTGCCTTCGGTGCGTGAATATTTCCGCTATTTCGGCCTCGATGCCGAGAAGTTGAAGGCCGCCAAGGACGACGCGCTGGTGATGCACCCCGGTCCGATGAACCGCGGCGTCGAGATCGCCTCGGAAATCGCCGACGGTCCGCAGAGCGTCATCCAGGAACAAGTCGAGATGGGCGTTGCCGTGCGTATGGCCGTGATGGAAGCCCTGCTCGACCCCCGTCGCAATCAAGAGGGTCGCAATCACGAAGGCCGTGGCGCATGAGCACAACGGTCTTTGAGCGCGCCCGCATCGTCGACCCCTCGCGCGGCCTCGACGAAGTCGGCACCGTCATCGTCGACGGCCGCAAGATCGTTGCCGCCGGCAAGGCGGCGCTGAACCAGGGCACGCCCGAGGGCGCTGTCGTCGTCGACTGCGCCGGCAAGGCGATCGTTCCAGGCCTGATCGACGGCCGCGTCTTCATCGGCGAGCCGGGCGGCGAGCATCGCGAGACCATTGCATCGGCAAGTGTCGCGGCGGCAGCCGGCGGCGTCACCTCTATCGTCATGATGCCCGACACCGATCCGGTGATCGACAATGTGGCGCTGGTCGAGTTCGTGCTGCGCACCGCCAAGGAGACGGCAAGCGTCAACGTCTTTCCGGCGGCGGCAATCACCAAGGGCCTCGACGGGCGCGAAATGACGGAGTTCGGCCTGCTGCGCGAAGCCGGCGCCGTCGCCTTCACCGATGGCCGCCACACAATATCGAGCGCGCTGATGATGCGCCGTGCGCTGACCTATGCACGCGACTTCGGCGCCACCATCGTGCATGAGACGCAGGACGCCGACCTCGGCTCGTCCGGCGTGATGAATGAAGGCCTCTACGCCAGCTGGCTCGGCCTCTCCGGCATTCCGCGCGAAGCCGAATCCATCCCGCTGGAGCGCGACCTTGCGCTGGCTCGGCTGACGCGCGGTTCGTACCATGCGGCAAAGATCTCGACGGCGATGGCGGCAAACGCCGTGACGCGTGCGAAAGCCGACGGTGCCGCCGTGACATCAGGCGTCGCGATCCACAATCTGTCGCTGAATGAAAACGATGTCGGCGAATACCGCACCTTCTTTCGCCTGACGCCGCCCTTGCGCGCCGAAGAAGACCGGCTGGCGATGATCGAGGCAGTCAGGGACGGCACCATCGACATCATCGTCTCCTCGCATGATCCTCAGGATGTCGACACCAAGCGCCTGCCCTTCGCCGATGCGGCGGCCGGTGCCATCGGGCTCGAAACCCTGTTGGGCGCGGCATTGCGGCTCTACCACAATGGCGACGTGCCGTTGCTGAGGCTGGTCGAAACCTTGTCCACCGCCCCTGCGAGATTGTTCGGACTGCCCGGCGGCACGCTGAAGCCGGGCGCTGTCGCCGATCTTGCGCTTGTCGATCTCGACGAACCCTGGATCGTCAGCGAGAGCGGCATTCGTTCGCGCTCGAAGAACACATGTTTCGAAGGCGCACGCATGCAAGGCAGGGTCTTGCAAACGTTGGTGGCGGGCCGCACAGTGTTCTCGTTCTGAGCTGGCCACCGCGCACCGCGCCTGACCCGGCTAAACTGGGGGAAATGCGGGGGAAACAATGACTTACAGCCTGCTCCTGGCATTGGTGTTCGGCTATTTGCTCGGTTCGATTCCTTTCGGACTTCTGCTCACCCGCGCGGCCGGCCTTGGCGATGTGCGCAAGATCGGCTCCGGCAACATCGGCGCCACCAATGTTCTGCGCACCGGCAACAAGGGCCTTGCCGCCGCGACGCTGCTGCTCGACGCGCTGAAGGGCACGGCCGCCGTGCTGATATCAGGCCATTTTTCGCCTGAACTGGCGATCTGGGCAGGCCTTGGCGCCTTTCTCGGCCATCTCTTCCCGGCATGGCTGGGCTTCAAGGGCGGCAAGGGCGTCGCCACCTATCTCGGCGTGCTGATCGCCCTTGCCTGGCAGGTAGCGCTGATCTTCGCCATCGTCTGGCTGGTGATGGCATTCCTGTTCCGATATTCCTCGCTGGCGGCCCTGACGGCAGCCGTCGTCGTGCCGATCGCCCTCTATCTCTTCAGCACGCCGCAGAATGCCGCCCTGTTCGTGGTGATGAGCATCATCGTCTTTATCAAGCACCGGGAAAACATTTCGCGCCTGCTTGCCGGCAACGAGGGCAAGATCGGAGCCAGGGAGTGAGCGAGCCGGCTGCCGGGCCGCGCCTCAGCGACCGGCAGCGGCTGAGCTGGCTGCGGCTGATCCGCACTCAGAATGTCGGCCCCGCCTCTTTTCGCGACCTGATCAACCGCTTCGGTTCAGCCGAAGTGGCGCTCGAAATACTGCCGGAGCTGATGATTTCAGGCGGCGCCAAACGCATCGCCCGCATTCCTTCCATTGCCGAAGCCGAGGCCGAATTGGAAACGGCCAGAAAGGCTGGCGCGCGCTTTGTCGGCATCGGTGAGACAGACTATCCGCCGCTTTTGCGCAACATGGACAATCCGCCACCGCTGCTGGCGGTCAAAGGCAATGCCGCAGTGTTCCGGCTGCCGGGGGTCGCCATCGTGGGCGCCCGCAACGCATCGCTGGCCGGCATCAAGATGGCGCGCATGCTGGCGGCGGAACTCGGACGCGACGGCTACGCAATCGTCTCCGGCCTGGCGCGCGGCATCGACACGGCGGCGCATCAGGGCAGTCTTGCGACCGGTACGATCGGTGTTCTGGCTGGTGGCCTCGACCTGCCCTACCCGCCCGAAAATGCCGGCTTGTGCGAGGAAATCGCTGAGCGCGGCGCCGTCATATCGGAAATGCCGTTCGGCTGGCAGCCGCGCGCACAGGATTTCCCGCGCCGCAACCGCCTCATCGCGGGCGCGGCCCTTGGGCTGGTGGTTGTCGAGGCAGCACAACGCTCGGGATCGTTGATCAGCGCCAGGCTCGCGGGCGAAATGGGCCGGCTGGTCTTCGCCGTCCCGGGCTCACCGCTCGACCCACGCGCCGCCGGCACCAACGGCCTGCTCAAGGACGGCGCCACCCTGGTCACCGAGGCATCGGACATTTCCAGGGCGATTGCCCCGCTGACCGGCATGCGGGCGCCCGACGTGCCGCCGTTCGAAGAGCCGCCCGACTTCTCGGTCACGCCGCCGCCCGGCGAAAGCGATCGCGCCCGAGTCATCGAGGCGCTCGGCCCGACGCCCGTGCCGATCGACGAGATCATCCGCCACACCGCCCTGCACCCGGCCCAGGTCTTCATGGTGCTGCTGGAACTCGACCTCGCCGGCCGCCTCGAGCGACATGCAGGAGGCAACGTTTCGCTGGTTTTCGAAGGCTCCTGAAGGGCAGCTTGGCCCCTGATCCGCTCGGCGCTCGTCACCGCTGCATGCAGACAGGTCTATACAAGGTCCAGTCTATTTGGATTGCCGCGTTCCCCTTTGAAACGATCTGCCCATTCGAGACTGATCGAATCTCGCTGTTGTTGGATCCCAACGCTGATGGAATCCGGGCTGCGTTGAAGCGCCACGCCCATCATGTCCGCGACCTGACGGACGGCATACGGTGGAGTTTCGACTATCGACTCGTATTCGAGCCGGAGAGGGCTAATCCCGGTTCGGGCAAAAAACATCTCCCAGCGCGCCCTTTCCCGGACCAGCGCGTCGAGTTGCCTCTGAATCAGCTCAGCATCGAACACCGCTGTTTGACTCGATTGCTGAGTCGATCGGTACTGACTGGTCTGGAGAGCTCTCGCCCAGGATATAGCCTGCCCGAGAAGGTCTCGCCTCGAAAGAAAGATGAACTGGAGATTCGGAAGCGCATCGAACCAGTCGATCTGTCCTGAAATCCAATCATGCTGGTGAGCAAAGATTTTCAGACCGTAGATACGATTGGGAGTTGCGCCCATCGTGAGAATTTTTTCGACCTGCCCGACTACATTTTCGGGAAAGTCTGGATCGTCGAAAAACCGGCGCCCCCGCCAATTGAAATATTCGAGCGGGTGTCCAAGCACACCAGTGCCACTGAGATGCTGGCACAGGAAATTACTGCCAGATCTCGGCGATGTGCAAATTGCGTAGCCGCGTAAGTCGTCACACACCCTTCAACCTCGCCTGCGAGCCCGAAGAAACATTTTTCTCATAAGCAGCGGGATCATGCCGTTGTAGAGCCGTTTCGTCTCGCTGACGAAACTTGAAAGGCTCGAAAGCTCCTTGTCAATTCGATGCAATGCAGCCCGGTTGTCCTCAGCCGCACTGTTGAGCGAAATGGAGACATCCAGGATCGGGCCAATTTTTCCAATTTCCGGTCCAATGGATCCGACCTGTTTTCCAAGCTCCGTCAACGCTGCGATGTTGCTCTCCAACGTTTTTGTGTTTGATCGCAGCAATTCCACAAGCGCGGCCTGATCTGGCGAAGTCTGCCATCCATGCATCTCCTTCACGATGGCGGCCCATCTGCGCGGCGGAAGCGATACGCCGATTTCCTCGATCCAGCACGCGGTGGCCAGCGAGCGTTCGTCAGCGGTCGTATCCGTATCGGCCTCAATGGACTGATTGTAGACCCTGAGATGCTCATCGACGAAGTGCGAGATATCAGCCACTTCGCGAAAATAGGCGGAAACCTTGGCGGCATCGCCGGCATCAAACCGCGAGATCGCTTCCATCAGATTTGTGACGGTGGTCGGCTTGGTCAAAAGGCCAACGCCTAGGTTCATTTGCCGCCATGCCTTCATGTTTGCCGTATCCAGCAAGCCGGCGAAGCCACGCGCGTCGCAGACGGCGACTGAGCACCCCACCGCGGCGGCTTCAATGGCCATACGGGCGGTTGCAAACACGATGTCGTATTCGAGCAAATCCTTTTCGAGTTGATGAGAAAAGCGTCCTGTAGCCGGACCCAACTCATCCAGGTGAACGTTGCTTTTCGAGCAGGCTTCGCGCACTGCCTGCTGGTGTTCGAAATTCTTGGTCAGCAGCAGCCCTCTGGCGGGTCTGGAAGGCAGCGGCAGGCGGGGCTTGAAACGTTGAAGGTCGACCGCGTTGTAGATGAGGTCCAATTTGTCAGCCGGTACGCCGCGTGACAGGCATTTGGCCTTGCAGGCTTCATCGACCGCGATCCAGCGGCGTATCTGTGGATGAAGCATGGGAGCTTCGACTTCGAAGAAAGCGCTGTGGCAGGAAAACACGGCTGGCACATCGGGAAACCGCGCCAGCGCGGTCAGGCAAGGCGTCAAATGTTGGCCATGGATGATGTCGGGCTTTTCGACGATTTCTGCAATCCGGTCGACCACATGGTGTCCTCGTCGGCGCATTCTGTCGGCCATATCGCCAAGGGTTGGAGCCAGCACCATGGTTTGATGACCGGCACCGCGAAGCCCGTCGGCCAGCAATTCGACAACGGCTTCGGTACCGCTGTTTTGCGACGCGAACAGATTGGTAATGAGAACCCGCAATGCCGCCTCCTTAGCTGTTTCGCAAGCGCATTGGCTGCGAGGATAACAGATGCTAGGCAGCGTTCTTAGTTTGAAGGCATTGACCCGACAAGCTTGTACAAAATTGAACCGCGCCAACTCGATGTTGGGAACCTTTGATGCCTAGTCGCCTTGATGCGATCCAAGGCGCGGATGTGTGCCGAAACCCGGATTGGAGCCGTAGCTTGTCCGAAAAGTTGCAATATGTGCTGATCCTTGCACATCCCGGGCATGAGCTTAGGATTCATCACTGGCTTGAGCTCAAGAAACCGCGAATCTACCTTTTGACGGATGGTTCAGGCGGCCGCCACTCTGCCCGAACCCAATATTCACGCGACGTGGTGGAAGCTGTTGGCGCAACCGCTGGGGCGGTGTTTGGCGATATTCCGGACGCCGCCTGGTATAAAGCGCTGTTGGCTAGGGACTGTGGAGTCTTTGCCGATGTGCTGGCGAGAATCAACCTCGATGTGTCTGATATGAAGGACGTGCAAATCGTCTCGGACGCGGTCGATGGCTACAATCCGATGCACGATCTGGCATATGCATTCGGCAATGCCCTCAATAGGCTGCTGCAAAGCACACGGCCAGGGCGCAAGCAGCTTTGCACTGCCGCAGTCCCCAATGTGCCGGGGGTTATCGAAGTGGAAACTCAACTGGATTCGGCTGCTCGCACCAGGAAGATGGCTGCGGTCAAAGCCTATACGCCATTGGCGGATGAAGCGCGCCAGATTCTGGATCGGGATCCGCAGTGCTTCGACAGAGAATTCCTCATCTCGCAGCACTTTGACTGGGATGCGCCTTGGACGCCGGAGTGGGAGCGAATTGGCAAGGAGCGCGTGGTGAACAAGGTTTACGACAGGTGCATTACCTACAAGGAAAATGTGCAGCCTGTTGCCCAGCGACTCGTGTCGGGAAACGCCACAAGGCACAAGTAGCGGAGAGCCCAGCCCTCCGTCTTCCAGACGATCTGTGAAGGGCCCGACCATCACCATCCAGCAGCCCTTGAAAAACGCACCAACCAGATTTACAACTGACATGTTAGTGGGCTATCACTGCCTTCGAACATCTTTCGGAGACTTCCCGGTGACATCACGCTTTGGCCTTTCAGCCGCCCTCACCACGCCTTTTGATGCCTCCGGGCAGATCGCCATCGCGCCGATGATCGCCCAGGCCAGGCGTTGCCTGGCGGAGGGGTGCACCAGCGTGACGCTTTTCGGCACCACCGGCGAAGGCGCATCGGTGGGCGCCTCGGAGCGGCGGTCGGTGACCGAAGCCATGCTGGCTGCCGGCATCTTGCCACATCAGCTTGTTGCCGGCGTGCTGGTCGATGCGGCCGAGGACGCCGCCGAACAGGCACGGCATGCCTTGCACCGCGGCGCCCGCAACATTCTGCTTGCGCCGCCGAGCTATTTCAAGAATGTCGGCGAGGACGGCCTTTTCGGCTGGTTTTCCACTGTTTTTGCAGCGCTCGGTCCGCTCGCCCGTGACGTGCTTCTCTACAACATCCCATCTGTCACGATGGTGAAGCTCTCGCTTGGCCTGATCGGCCGCTTGCGCACCGCCTTTCCGGATGTCGTCGCGGGGGTCAAGGATTCCGGCGGCGACTGGGCCTACAGCGAGGCGCTGCTCAGCGCCCATGGCGATCTGGTCATCCTGATCGGTGACGAACGGCATCTGGCGCGAGCGGTGCGAATTGGTGCTCAAGGCGCCATCTCCGGCATGGCCAATTTCGTTACCGGCGAAATCCGCGCCATGGCCGAGGACGGGCGCGATGATACCCGCGTCGAGCGTTTCGTGCTCGAATTGCTCAAATATCCGGTCACGCCGGCGGTGAAGGTCATGGTGGCGCGCAAGACCGGCGACGACCGCTGGCTGGCGGTCCGCCCACCGCTGGAGCCGATCGCTTCGCAGGGGCGCCAACAGCTTGCCGTCGCCTATGACAGTCTGTTTGCCAGGGAATCAGCCTGACCGGCAAAGGGAAGCGCGCTGAAATGGAAGACGGCAGCGAACCGACCACCCTTAGGGAAAAAGCCTATGCCAGCTTCACGCGGCATTTGCTGGCTCGCGATTTGTTGCCGGGGCAATTCGTGTCGCAGCGCGAACTGGTTGCCTTCACCGGCCTGCCGCTCGGTGCCATTCGCGAGATCGTGCCGCGTCTCGAGGCCGAAGGGCTTCTGACGACGATCCCGCAGCGCGGCATGCAGATCGCCCATATCGACATCAGTCTGATCCGCGAGGCTTTTCAGTTCCGCCTGTTCATGGAGCGCGAAGCGGTGGCGCTGTTCACCACCAGCGCGCCCGACGAGGAACTTGCCCGCCTGCGACGCGAACATGAGGAGATGCTGGCGCAAGCCCTTTCGCAGACTCCGACGCCGGAAATGGAAGCCAAGGCCCAAAAGATCGACTGGGCGATGCACGACACTTTCATCGATGCGCTGGGCAACGAGATCATCGCCAAGGCCTATCTGGTCAATTCCGTGAAGATCCGGCTGATCCATCAGGAGCGCTTCCGCATCGACGGGCGCGTCGTGCCGGTCATGCGTGAGCACCTCGCGGTCATCGAAGCCATGGAGAGCCGCGACCCGCAAAAGGCGGTCGAGGCGATCAGCCTGCACATCGACAAGGCGCGCCGGCTGGCGCTGCAAATCTGAGGAAACATGAGCCGCGCCGCGGTCGCGGCGCAATCGACAACGACAGCAACCGGGAGGAAGAAATGTCGTCCAATCTGTTCAACCCAACCAGGAGGCAACTCTTGCAAGGAACCGCGGCACTCGCTGCCGCCGGGCTTGCGGGCGTCCGCCCAAGCTTTGCCGCCGCCGTCGACTGGAAGCGCTTTGCCGGCACGACGCTCGACGTCAATCTGGTCAAAAGCCCGCGCAGCGACACCCTCATAAAATATCTCGCCGAGTTCGAGGACCTGACCGGGATCAAGGTCAATGCCGAGGCGACGCCCGAGCAGCAGCAGCGCCAGAAGACGGTGATCGAACTGAGTTCCGGCAAGCCGAGCTTCGATGTCGTGCATCTGAGCTACCATGTGCAGAAGCGGCAGTTTGAAAAGGGCGGCTGGCTGGCCGACATATCAGGCTATCTCACTGACCCCGCCCTGACCGACCCCGGCCTAGTCGAAAGTGATTTCGCAGATGCCGGCATGCTGTTCGCCAAGGACGGCAAGGGCGTGCTGCGCTCGCTGCCTTTCTCGGTCGACTATTGGATCGTCTACTGGAACAAGGAGTTGTTCGAGGCCAAGGGTCTCAAATATCCTGAAACCTTCGAGCAACTGGTGGCCGCTGCCGAGGCGCTGACCGACCCGTCGAACAACACCTACGGTTTCGTCGCCCGCGGCATCAAGAACGCCAACACGCCGGTGTGGACGTCGCTCATGCTCGGCTACGACACGACGCCACTCGATGGTCAGGGGAAGCTGCGCACGACGTCGCCCGAGGCGATCGAGGCCGCCAGTCTTTACCAGAGGCTGATGACCAAGTCCGCGCCTCCAGGCGTCACCGGCTTCAACTGGGCCGAAGCGCAGTCCGCCTTCCTGCAAGGCAAGATCGGCATGTGGTTCGACGGCGTCGGCTTTGCCCCGCCGATGGAAAATCCGGAAAAATCGCGGGTGGTCGGCAAGGTCGGCTATGGCGTCATGCCCAAGGGCCCCAAGGCGCACGCCTCGGGCACCTTCGGCGACGGCATCGGCGTGACGGCGGCCAGCGAGAAGAAGGAGGCCGCCTATCTGTTCTGCCAGTGGGCAGTGTCGCCGGCCATGGGCGCGCGCCTGCTGCAGGCAGGCGCCGGTGTCCCGTTCCGCAAATCGGTGCTTGAAGATCCCAAGGTGCGCGAAGGCGTCACCATGCCGGCGAGTTGGCTCGATGCGGTGGTCGGCTCCGGCAATGTCAGCCGGCTGTCGCTGCCGGTCATCATCCCGGTCACCGAATTCCGCGACATCTACGGCGTGGCGCTGACCAATTTGATTGCCGGCGCCGATCCGGCGGAGGAGCTGAAGAAGGCCACCGAACAGTTCCAGCCGGTCCTCGACAGGAGCGAGCAAGGCTGATGTCCGCCACCGCCCCAGAACGCACCGGGGTGACGACGCAAGCCATCGAAGGGAGCCAGACGATCCGGCTGGCTCCCAACTACTGGCCCTTCGTCGTTCCGGCGCTCGTCGTCGTCGGCGCAGTGATCGTCTTTCCCTGGGCCTTCACGCTCTGGATGAGCGTCAACCGCTGGACGCTCGGTCAGTCACGAAGCTTTGCCGGGATGGAAAACTATTTTCGGCTGGCAGTCGACCAACGCTTCTGGGAATCGCTGCTCCACACCTTGAGCTACACCTTCCTCTCGGTTGCCGCGCCGATGTTGCTCGGCACTGTCGCCGCCCTGATCTTCGACGCCAGGTTTCCGCTGCGCGGCTTGTTGCGCGGCGTTTTCGTGATGCCGATGATGGCAACGCCCGTCGCCGTGGCGCTGGTCTGGACCATGATGTTCCATCCTCAGCTCGGTGTCCTCAACTACCTGCTGTCGCTGGTTGGCATCCCGGCGCAGGAATGGATCTTCAACGCCAACACGGTCATCCCCTCGCTGGTCGCGGTCGAGACCTGGCAGTGGACACCGCTGGTGATGCTGATCGTGCTGGGCGGCCTGGCGTCCGTGCCGCGCGAGCCATTCGAGAGCGCCGAGATCGATGGCGCCAATGCCTGGCAGCAATTCCGTTATCTTACCTTGCCGATGATCGCGCCGTTCCTGATGATCGCGGTGATCATCCGCACCATCGATGCGCTGAAGAGCTTCGACATCATCTACGCGATGACCCAGGGCGGACCCGGCACCGCCTCGGAGACCATCAACATCTATCTCTACAACACCGCCTTCTCCTACTACGACATCGGCTATGGCTCGGCCATGGCCGTCGTGTTCTTCATCGTCATCGTCGCCCTGTCCTTCATCCTCTTGATGTTGCGCCAGCGCTCCCAGTGTATCGGCGTGGAGGGCAAATAGATGAGTTCACGCCTGCTCAACCAGATCGGGCTGTTTTTCGCGGCCCTGGTCTTCGTCTCGCCGGCGATCCTGTTCTTCCTCTGGATGATCTCGCTGTCGCTGAAATTCGAGATCGACAACGGCGCCTATCCGCCGATCCTGATCCCCGAACATCTCGCCTGGTCGAACTATGCAAAGGTGTTCGAGGAGAACAACTTCCTGCTCTATCTCTGGAATTCGGTTCTGGTGACCGGCACGGCGACACTTTTGGCACTGCTGATCGGCGTGCCGGCCGGCTATGGCATCGCACGGCTCAAGGCCGAACGGTCGGCGGTCGTCATCATGATCGCCCGCATGACGCCGGGGCTTTCCTATCTCATCCCGCTGTTTCTGCTGTTCCAATGGGTCGGGATTCTCGGCACGCTATGGCCGCAGATCATCATCCATCTGGTGGTGACCGTGCCGATCGTCGTCTGGGTGATGATCGGCTATTTCGAGACCACGCCGATGGAGCTGGAGGAAGCGGCCAACATCGACGGCGCCAGCTCCTGGCAGGTGTTCCGCCTGGTCGCCTTGCCCATCGCCAAGCCGGGCATCGTGGTTGCCTTCATCCTGTCCGTCATCTTCTCATGGAACAATTTCGTTTTCGGCGTGGTGCTCGCCAGCCGCGAAACGCGCACGCTGCCGGTCGCCGTCTACAACATGCTTTCCTACGAACAGGTGAGCTGGGGACCGCTCGCCGCCGCCGCACTTGTGGTGACGCTGCCGGTGCTGGTGCTGACCATGTTCGCACAAAGGCAGATTGTCGCCGGACTGACCGCCGGCGCCGTCAAGGGCGGCTGAGCGCTACCCTACATCCAATTTTTTTCGAGGAAACCCAATGGCTTCGGTGACAATCAACAACGTGCAGAAGGCCTTCGGAACGGCCAAGATCATTCACGATGTCAGCGTCGATATCGCCGATGGCGAGTTCGTCATCCTGGTCGGTCCGTCGGGCTGCGGAAAGTCGACGCTGCTGCGCATGATTGCCGGACTTGAAACGATCTCGGGCGGCAGGATCGCCATTGGCGATCGCATCGTCAACAATCTGCGGGCGCGGGACAGGAACATCGCCATGGTGTTCCAGAACTACGCGCTCTATCCGCATATGACGGTGGCAGACAATATGGGCTTTGCCCTGAAGATCAAGAAAGCCGATCCGGCCGACACCGTCAGCCGCGTCGGCAGGGCTGCCAGCATTCTCGGTCTCGACAAGTTGCTCGACCGCTACCCGCGCCAGCTTTCCGGCGGCCAGCGCCAACGCGTAGCCATGGGCCGCGCGATCGTGCGCGACCCGCAAGTCTTCCTGTTCGACGAGCCGCTCTCCAATCTCGACGCCAAATTGCGCGTCCAGATGCGCGGCGAGATCAAGGCGCTGCACCAGCGACTGGGCACCACGACGATCTATGTCACGCACGACCAGATCGAGGCCATGACCATGGCCGACAAGATAGTCGTGCTGCACGACGGCCTCGTCGAGCAGATCGGCGCGCCGCTCGACCTTTACGACCGCCCTGCCAATCTCTTCGTTGCCGGCTTCATCGGCTCGCCCGCCATGAACTTCATTGCCGGCCGTATCGAGGAAGGCGTTTTCCGCAGCACCGGCGGGCTGGTCCTGCCACTGCCGGAAGGCATCCACCCCGCGCATGCTTCGGGGAACGACCTCGTCTATGGCATCCGCCCGGAACATATTCGTGCGACCGCCCAAGGCATCGATGGCAAGGTTACGCTCCTGGAAGCGACGGGGTCGGAAATCTTCGCCAAGGTGGATTGTGGGGGCGAAGAGATCTCCTGCCTTTTCCGCGAACGGCTTGCGCTCAAGCAGGGCGAGCCGGTGCGCATCGAGATCGACCGCGCCTGTGCTCACCTGTTCGATGCCAAGACCGGCCGGCGATTGTAGGGCAAAGGTCCGATATCCCAGCGCAAAGGTCTCAAGCGGCGGTTAGCTCTTGCCACGAGCGTTCCTTGGCAGCAATCTCGGCTCATAGAGCCGCTCAACGACTGGATGCCGGCGCGCCAGGATTTTGCCATGACCCGCGATCAGATGCTCGCCCACCTCCGCGCCGCCGATGAAGTCGCGCGCGAGGCGGCGGCGCATGGGCATCATCCCTTCGGCGCCGTCCTGGTCGGGCCGGACGACCGCATCCTGATGCGGCAGGGCAATCTCGATACGGTGCGCCATGCCGAGACCGAGATCGCCCGGCGCGCCGCGGCGGCCTACGAGCCGGAGTTCCTGTGGCAATGCACGCTGGTCTCGACCTTTGAGCCGTGCGCGATGTGCGCTGGTACGATGTATTGGGCGAATATCGGGCGGTTGGTCTACGGGTGCGATGAGACCAAGATCCTTGCGCTGACCGGGGACCACCCTGAGAACCCGACGATGAGCCTCTCCTCGCGCACCGTGTTCGGCTCCGGCCAGAAAAAGATGGAGGTCTTTGGCCCCTTCCCCGAAATCGAGGACGAGTTGCACGAGCCGCACCGCGATTTCTGGAAGCGCTGACGCTTCGTGCCAGTCGGCAACCGGTCGATGGCAACAGCCATCGGATCGATCGGAGCCGTAATGCTGCTGCCGTGCGCGTGGGAAAGTCTCCCCGCTCGTTATGGTGGAATATCGATTTGGTGAGCGCGATGGGATTCGAACCCATGACCTACTGATTAAAAGTCAGTTGCTCTACCGGCTGAGCTACGCGCTCCCGCGGGCTCAAAAGCCGCCCTCGAAATTGCGCGGAACATAGGGAGAGTGCCTCGACCGGTCAACCGGAAAAAGAGGGTGCGTAAACATGGCTTCGCCCCGTCGGGGCACTCTCTCGCCGCATCAGCGGAGAGAGCAACTAAGGAGCTCAGCCGTTTTACCCGCAGCGGCATCCTGTCCCGGGAACAATTGCATAGGCCACTCGTTTTCCCAGCACGGGGACGTCCGCTAACCCTCGAGGAGAAGAGCAATGAACAGAATCACAGTGGGTATGCTGGCAGCCACGCTCTCGGCCACATTCGTTACGGCGGAGGCGGTGCCCGTCAACGCCCAACCGAACTATGTGCCGCAATCCCAGGTCGCGGTGCCGGATGTGCAGACAGTCCAGTACCAGGAGTGGCGCAAGAACCGCTACAATCGCAGCTTTTCGCGTGACCGCAATTTTTCCCGCAATCGCGTGATCTATTGGAACGGCCATCGCGGCTATCGCGAATATCGCCCCGGCTATCGCCGCCACGGCGATTATTGGTTCCCGCTCGCGGCCTTCGCTACCGGCGCGCTGATCACCGGCGCCATCATCAACAACGAACGCAATCGCGTCTATGAGGGCAATTCGCATGTGCAGTGGTGCTACGATCACTATCGCAGCTACCGTGCTTCGGACAACACGTTCCAGCCGAATTATGGCCCGCGCCGTGAGTGCCGTTCGCCTTACTGATTGAGTGAGTGGGAGTGATAGCGCTCCATTGAAGACCCGTGCCAGAAGTGGCGCGGGCCTTTCTTTTCGGTCAGCCCGCCCCATCACCGACCACTGATGGCCGTTTATTACACACTCAGCGTCCTGCGCACAGCATCGCGCCAGCCCGCAAGCTTGGCTGAACGAGTCGACATATCCATATCCGGCTGGAACCTCCGTTCCAGTGCCCAGCTTTTCGCGAACTTCTTGGCATCCGGCCACACACCTGCCTTCGAGCCAGCCAGCCATGCGGCGCCCAGCGCGGTCGTCTCGAGAATGGTCGGACGGTCGACCGGCGCATCGAGGATGTCGGCGAGGCGCTGCATGGTCCAGTCGGACGCTACCATGCCGCCATCGACCCGAAGCACGGTCTTGGCCGAAGCACCCTTCCAGTCCTTGCGCATGGCGTCGAGCAGGTCGCGCGTCTGGTAGGCGACGGCCTCCAGAGCGGCGCGGGCGAACTCCGCCGGACCGGAATTGCGGGTCAGGCCGAAAATGGCGCCACGTGCATCGGCGTCCCAATGCGGTGCGCCGAGGCCGACGAAAGCCGGAACCAGATAGACATTCTGCGTCGGATCGGCTTCGGCTGCCAGTTTGCCGCTGTGCTCGGCCTTGCCGATCACCTTGATGCCATCGCGCAGCCATTGGACCGCAGCACCGGCAATGAAGATCGAGCCTTCCAGCGCATAGGTCGTCTTGCCGTTCAGCCGGTAGGCAATGGTGGTCAAAAGCCGGTTTTTCGAGCGCACCAGGTCGCTGCCGGTGTTGAGCAGCGCAAAACAGCCGGTGCCATAGGTGGATTTCATCATGCCCGGCTCGAAACAGGCTTGGCCGATGGTCGCGGCATGCTGGTCGCCGGCGACACCGAGGATTTTTAGCTCGGCGCCAAAGAGGTTTTTTTCCGTGATTCCAAAATCATCGGCACAGTCTTTTACCTCGGGAAGCATTTTTGCCGGGATGTTGAGAATGGCCAGCAGCTCGTCGTCCCAGGCATTCTCAGCGATGTTGTAGACCAGCGTGCGCGAGGCGTTGGTGGCGTCGGTGGCGTGAACCTTGCCGCCGGTCAACCGCCAGATCAGGAAGCTGTCGATGGTGCCAGCCAGCAATTCGCCTTTCTCGGCGCGCTTTCTGGCGCCCTTCACCTTGTCGAGCATCCAGGCGATCTTGGTGCCTGAAAAATAGGGATCGAGCAGCAGGCCGGTCTTGCGGGTGAATTTCCTCTCCAGGCCCTGCTTCTTGAGTTTCTGGCACAGCGGCGCGGTACGCCGGTCCTGCCAGACGATGGCGTTGTGAATCGGCTTCCCTGTCGCCCTGTCCCAGATGACGACGGTTTCGCGCTGGTTGGTGATACCGAGCGCCGCGACATCCGATGCCGCGCGGCCGGCACTCTTCAGCGCGCCTTTGACCGTGGCGACAACACTTGCCCAGATTTCTTCCGGGTCGTGCTCGACCCAGCCGGAGGCCGGATAATGCTGCGTGAATTCCTTCTGCCCGCTGCCGACGACCTTCATCTGGCCATCGAACAGGATCGCCCGTGTCGAAGTCGTTCCCTGGTCGATTGCCAGCACAAAACCGCTCATTCCAGCGCCCTCCGCCTCGATACAAAGAGGGGAGACGGCAACGAGCCGCCTCCCCAATTTCACACGGGCGCGCGAACGCCCGCATAGACAATGCTACTTCTGCCAGCTCTTCACCAGTTCGTCGTAGTTGATGGTGATCGGCTTTTCCTTCTCGTTCTCGATCTTGAGCTGAGGAGCGAGATTGCCCTTCTTGACCGCGTCGGCGTTCCAATAGGCGAGGTCATGCTCTTCGGCCATCTTCGGGCCGATATCGCCCTGGACGCCCGACTTCTCGATACGGCTCATCACCTTTTCCTGCTCGCTGCAGAGCGAGTCCATCGCCTCCTGCGCCGTCTTGGCGCCCGACGATGCATCGCCGATCGCCTGCCACCAGAGCTGTGCCAGCTTCGGATAATCAGGCACGTTGGTGCCGGTCGGCGACCACTGCACGCGAGCCGGCGAACGGTAGAACTCGATCAGACCGCCGAGCTTGGGCGCACGTTCGGTAAAGCTCTTGTCGTGGATCGTGCTCTCGCGGATGAAGGTCAGCCCGACATGGCTCTTCTTCACGTCGACGGTCTTCGAGGTGACGAACTGGGCGTAAAGCCAGGCGGCCTTGGCGCGGTCGGTTGGGGTCGACTTCATCAGCGTCCAGGAACCCACGTCCTGGTAGCCGAGCTTCATACCGTCCTTCCAGTAGACGCCGTGCGGCGACGGAGCCATGCGCCACTTCGGCGTGCCGTCGTCGTTCAGTACTGCCTTTGCGCCGGCATCAACCATCGACGCGGTGAAGGCGGTGTACCAGAAGATCTGCTGCGCGACCGCGCCCTGAGCCGGAACTGGGCCGGATTCGGAGAAGGTCATGCCCTGGGCTTCGGCCGGAGCGTAGGCCTTCAGCCAGTCGAGGTACTTCTGGATCGAATAGACGGCCGCCGGGCCGTTGGTGTCGCCGCCGCGCGCCGTGCAGGAGCCAACCGGTCGCGAATTCTCGTCAACCTTGATGCCCCATTCGTCGACGGGCAGGCCGTTCGGGAGGCCTTTGTCGCCGTTGCCCGCCATCGACAGCCAGGCGTCGGTGAACCGCCAACCGAGCGACGGATCCTTCTTGCCGTAGTCCATGTGGCCATAGACCTTCTTGCCGTCGATCTCACGGCCGGTGAAGAACTCTGCGATGTCCTCATAGGCCGACCAGTTGACCGGAACGCCGAGGTCGTAGCCGTACTTGGCCTTGAAGTCGGCCTTGTTCTTCTCGTCGTTGAACCAGTCGTAACGGAACCAGTAGAGGTTGGCGAACTGCTGGTCGGGCAGCTGGTAGAGCTTCTTGTCGGGCGCCGTCGTAAACGAGGTGCCGATGAAGTCCTTCAGGTCGAGGTTCGGATTGGTAACGTCCTTGCCGTCGCCCGCCATCCAGTCGGTCAGGTTGCGCACCTGCTGGTAACGCCAGTGGGTGCCGATAAGGTCGGAATCGTTGACCCAGCCGTCATAAAGGTTCTGGCCGGTCTGCATCTGGGTCTGGATCTTCTCGACGACGTCGCCTTCCTGGATGACGTCATGCGTGACCTTGATGCCGGTGATGGCGGTAAAGGCCGGCGCCAGGACCTGCGATTCATACTGGTGCGTGGCGATGGTTTCCGAAACGACCTTGATGTCCATGCCAGCGAAAGGCTTCGCGGCATCGATGAACCACTGCATTTCGGCTTCCTGGCCGGCGCGGTCGAGCGTCGAAAGCGGTCCGATTTCCTTGTCCAGGAAAGCCTTTGCCTCGTCCATTCCGGCGTAGGCGTTGCCAACCCCGAGCAATAGGACAAGCGCAGTCGTTGATGTTAGAAATTGCCGTCGCATTGTGTTTCCTCCACTGTTTTAAGGTTTCGAGTGCGATCTGGAGCGGCCGCCGGCACGCGGTCGCTCCAACAGTTTCCCCCTCTATACGTAGCGGAACACGCCGACGGCGTAGACCACGGAGAGAGCGAGAGCCCACCACAGGTTGGGTCCGACAAGACCCAGCCAAGCGAGATGGATAAAGGCGCTGCCTAGCAGCGACAGGAAGAGACGGTCGCCACGCGTCGTCTCGAAGCGCAGGACGCCGACGCGCGGACTGCCGCCCGGCGACACATATTCCCACGCCGCCATGCCGCACAGCAGCAAAAGGATGGTTCCGAAGAAGGCCGCGGTCGGCCAGGTCCATGCCATCCAGGTGAGGTCGAAATTCATCAGTGCTTCTCCATCACCGGAGGCTTCCCGAAGTCACCGCTTTCGGCAGAGTAAGCGACAAAATTCATCAAGCCGGAGAGATGCATAAATGCGTGCCATACGATGGCGTCGTTGTTTGAGCCTTTAACCTCTGTCCGCAAATCGTTGAGATCGTCGTAGACGTCTCCCATCACGAGGCTCGGAGGGCTGAGGTCGAATGCGTCAGCGAAATAGACCTTCCAGTACTGACTTTGCTTTACGTCAATACGGTCGACGCCTTGGGCTTCGAGACGATCAAACAAGCTGCTCGCGAGATCGCGAAGTTCGGATATTTTGATAACCGCTTCCGCCATCAAACCCTCCCCAGGGCGAAGCCCTTGGCGATGTAGTTGCGCACGAACCAGATGACCAGCGCGCCGGGGATCAGCGTCAGCACACCAGCGGCGGCGAGCAGGCCCCAGTCCATGCCGGCGGCCGAAACCGTACGCGTCATGGTGGCGGCGATCGGCTTGGCGTCGGTCGTGGTCAGCGTGCGGGCGATCAACAATTCCACCCACGAGAACATGAAGCAGAAGAAACAGGCGACGCCGATGCCGCTCGCGATCAGCGGCATGAAGATCCTGACGAAGAAGCGCGGGAACGAATAGCCGTCGATATAGGCGGTCTCGTCGATTTCCTTCGGCACGCCCGACATGAAGCCTTCGAGGATCCACACCGCTAATGGCACGTTGAACAGGCAATGCGCCAGCGCGACGGCGATGTGGGTGTCGATCAGGCCGAAGGCCGAATAGAGCTGGAAGAAGGGCAACGCGAACACCGCCGGTGGCGCCATGCGGTTGGTCAACAGCCAGAAAAACAGGTGTTTGTCGCCGAGGAAGCGGTAGCGCGAGAAGGCGTAGGCCGCCGGCAGCGCCGCAGCCACCGAGATCACCATGTTCATCACCACATAGGTGATCGAGTTGACGTAGCCCGAGTACCAGGATGCATCGGTGAAGATGGTGACGTAATTGGCGATCGTCGGTGCATGCGGATAGAGCGTCAGCGAGGAGACGATCTCGGCATTGGTCTTGAAGCTCATATTGATGAGCCAGTAGATCGGCAGCAAAAGCACGATGATGTAGACCGTCGGCACGATCCACCACCAGCGCGATTCCTCGCCGCGGCGGCGCATCAGCCGCGCGATCTGGTCCTGCGACATAGCACTGGCGAGCCCTTCCGAAGCCGTCGTTTCGCTCACTCTGTCCTGCCTCGTCGTTCTTTCGTTGGCGCCGCCCATCTCAGCGCTCCGCGTCGTAATTGGTCATCACGGTGTAAAACACCCATGACAGCAGAAGGACGATGAGGAAGTAGACCAGCGACATGGCCGCGGCCGGACCGAGGTCGAACTGGCCGAGCGCCGTCTTGACCAGGTCGATCGACAGGAATGTCGTCGAGTTACCCGGTCCGCCGCCCGTCACTACGAAAGGCTCGGTGTAGATCATGAAGCTGTCCATGAAGCGCAGCAGCACGGCGATCAGCAGCACCCGGTTCATCTTCGGCAGCTGGATGTAGCGGAACACCGCCCAGCGCGAGGCACCGTCGATCTTGGCCGCCTGATAGAAGGCATCCGGAATGGAGACCAGGCCGGCATAGCAGAGCAGCACGACGAGGCTGGTCCAGTGCCAGACGTCCATGATGATGACGGTGACCCAGGCATCGAACGAATCCTGCACGTAGTTGTAGTCGATGCCGAGCGCATTGACGTAATAGCCGAGCAATCCGATGTCGTTGCGCCCGAAAACCTGCCAGATTGTGCCGACGACGTTCCACGGGATCAGCAGCGGCAGTGCCATCAGCACCAGGCAGACCGGCACACCCCAGCCCTTTTTCGGCATGTTGAGGGCTATGAAGATGCCGAGCGGCACTTCGATGGCAAGGATAATGAAGGAGAAGATCAGGTTGCGGACCATCGCTTCCCAGAAGCGGCTGGAAGAGAGCAGTTCCTCGAACCACTCGGTGCCGGCCCAGAAGAAGACGTTGTTGCCGAAAGTGTCCTGCACCGAATAGTTGACGACCGTCATCAGCGGGATGACCGCCGAGAATGCCACCAGCACCAGCACCGGCAGCACCAGGAACCAGGCCTTGTTGTTCCAGGTCTTTTCCATCTATGCCCCCATCTCGACGCGCGCCATCTCAACCAGCCAGGAATCGGCATAAATGTTGATGCCGGCCGGGTCGAACCGCACCTTCGGATCGGCGGGTACAGTTTCGTCCTCGCCGATCACGGCAGCGATGTCGCGGCCTTCAAGCTTCGCGCGCACCACCTTGTGGCGGCCGAGATCCTCGATCTTGCTGACCTGTACGGCCATGCCGTCACGGCCGAGCCGGACATATTCGGGACGAATGCCAAGCTCTATCGCGCCGCTGGCTGCCTTGGGTGCGCCTGGCAGTTCGATCCGCTGGGCCCCAAGCATCGCCGTCTTGCCGTCGATCGCCACCGGCATGACGTTCATGCCCGGCGAGCCGATGAAATAACCGACAAATGTATGGCGCGGTCGCTCGAACAGTTCCGCCGGGGTGCCGATCTGCACGATGCCGCCATCGTACATGACCACGACCTGGTCGGCGAAGGTCAGCGCCTCGGTCTGGTCGTGCGTCACGTAGACCATGGTGTAGCCAAAGCGGCGATGCAACTGTTTCAGTTGCGAGCGCAACACCCACTTCATGTGCGGATCGATGACGGTCAGCGGCTCGTCGAACAGGATGGCGTTGACATCCGAGCGTACCAGTCCGCGGCCGAGCGATATCTTCTGCTTCTGGTCGGCGGTCAGCCCCCTCGCCTTCTTCTTCGCCCAGGACGCAAGATCGATCATTTCCAGCGTCTCGCGCACCTTGCGGTCGACATCGGCTTCCGGCACGCCGCGATTGCGCAGCGGGAAGGCCAGATTATCGTAGACGGTCATCGTGTCGTAGATGACCGGGAACTGGAACACCTGCGCGATGTTGCGCTCTTGCGTCGACAAGTTGGTCACGTCCTTGCCGTCGAACAGCAACCGGCCATGCGAGGGATGAAGCAGGCCCGAAATGATGTTGAGCAGCGAGGTTTTGCCGCAGCCCGAAGGCCCGAGCAGCGCATAGGCGCCACCATCCTCGAAGATGTGATGCACTTCCTTGAGCGCAAAATCGGCATCCGTGCGCGGGTTCGGTAGGTAGGAGTGGCGGATGTGATTGACGTCGATGCGCGCCATATCGCTCTCCTATGCCGCCAGCTTTGGCACGCTTACGGCGCTGCCTTGCCCGTCGAAGACCATGATGTGGCGCGGGTCGATGAACACGTCGATCGCGGCGTCAATCTCGAAATCGAGGATACCGTGGCTCAGCATGACCCAGCGCGCATCGGCGAAGTCGAGATGAATGAAGCTCTCCGACCCGGTGATCTCGGTGATGGTGACCTTCGCACGCACCGGCACGGCCAACGCATTGGGCCGATCGAGTGAAAGATGGTGCGGCTGGAAGCCAACCGTATAGTTCGCATCGGCAATGCCGACGAGTTCGGCGGGCACCGGCAGCTTGACGCCGCCTTCGAGCAAAAAGTCCGGACCCTTCTTGGCCAGCACGATCGTGTTGAGCGGCGGGTCGGCGAAAGTCCTGGCCGTCACCAGGTCGACCGGCTTGCGGAACACGTCGATTGTCGGGCCGAACTGGGTGATACGTCCTTCGGAAAGTGTCGCCGTATTGCCGCCGAGCAGCAGCGCTTCGTGCGGCTCGGTCGTGGCATAGACGAAGATGGCGCCGGTGGCGGCAAAGATCCTCGGCAGTTCGGCGCGCAGCTCTTCGCGCAATTTGTAGTCGAGATTGGCAAGCGGCTCGTCAAGCAGCACCAGGCTGGCATTCTTGACGATGGCACGCGCCAGTGCGGTGCGCTGCTGCTGGCCCCCGGACAGGCTGAGCGGCGTGCGGTCGAGATAAGGTGTCAGCTTGAGAAGTGCGGCGGCATTGCGCACTTCCTTGTCAATCTTCGCCTGTTCGGTGCCAGCCACCCTGAGCGGCGACGCGATGTTCTCGTAGACGGTCATCGCCGGATAGTTGATGAACTGCTGGTAGACCATGGCGATCTTGCGCTGCTGCACCGGCACGCCGGTGACATTTTGACCGTCGAACCAGATCGAACCGGAGGCCGGCACATCGAGGCCGGCCATCAGCCGCATCAGGCTGGTCTTGCCGGAAAGCGTGGGCCCGAGCAGTACGTTGAGCGAGCCATGCTGGAGCGTCAGCGACACGTCGCGGATATGCTCGACCGCACCAACCGTCTTGGTGACGTTCCTTAGTTCCAGCATGACTCCTCCTCCCAGGCTTTCTGCATCAGCTCAAACCCTCTTCATTCCGCAGCCGCGACATGTCGCCGGCTTATGCCGTGCATGAATTCATCGAGCACCGCTACCTGCTCGCGGCTGAGATACAGACCGCGCTTGGTCCGGCGCCACAATACATCTTCAGCGGTGACAGCCCATTCGTTTTGAACGAGATAGCGCACCTCAGCCTCAAAAAGATCGGCGCCGAAGTTGCGGCCCAGATCGGCATTCGATTTGGCCAGCCCCAACAGCATCCTTGCGCGGGTGCCGTAGAGCCTGGTCAATCGCCGGGCCAGGCGCGCATCGAGGAACGGATAGGCGGTTTTCAGCTTCGCCACTTCGGCATCGAAACCGGTGGCCGGGAAATCGCCGCCCGGCAATGGCGCGTTTGCCGTCCATGGCTTGCCGCGCTTGCCGAGAAAACCCTCGATCTTTTCCAGCATCGATTCCGACAACCGGCGATAGGTGGTGATCTTGCCGCCAAAGGCGTTGATGATCGGGGCAGCGCCCTCGCCGCCATCTGCCTTGAGCACATAGTCGCGCGTCGCTTCCTGGGCCTTGGAGGCGCCATCATCATAGAGCGGACGCACGGCCGAATAGGTCCAGACGATGTCCGAGCGCTTGACCGGTTGCGCAAAATATTCGCTTGCCGCGGCACAGAGGTAGTCGATCTCGGTGTCGCTGATCTTCACGTCGTGCGGATCGCCGGGGTAATCCTGGTCCGTGGTGCCGATCAGGGTGAACTCGTCCTCGTAAGGAATGGCGAAAATGATGCGACCATCCCTGTTCTGGAAGAAATAGGCGCGCGGATCGTCGAATTTCTTGGCGATGACGATATGGCTGCCTTGCACGAGGCGGACATTGTGCACATCGTTGAGCCCAACGACGCCTGACAGCACATGATCGACCCAGGGGCCGGCGGCATTGACCAGCAGGCGCGCCTTGATCTCTTCGGTCTTGCCGGTCTGCAGGTCCTCGATCTGAACCGTCCACAAACCGCCTTCGCGGCGCGCGCCGACCACTTTCGTGCGGGTGCGGACCGTTGCGCCACGATCGGCGGCATCACGCGCGTTCAGCGCCACCAGCCGTGCATCATTGACCCAGCCATCCGAATATTCGAAGGCCTTCTTGAACAATGGTTTCAAAGGCTTGCCGGCCGGATCCCTGGCCATGTCAAGCGTCCTGGTCGCCGGCAGCAATTTGCGCCCGCCAATGTGATCGTAGAGAAACAGACCCAGCCTGATCAGCCAGGCCGGGCGCAGGCCCTTGGCATAGGGCAGCACGAAGCGCATCGGCCAGATGATGTGCGGCGCGTTCTTCCACAGAACCTCGCGCTCCATCAGCGCCTCGCGCACCAGGCGGAATTCGTAGAATTCGAGGTAGCGCAGGCCGCCATGGATCAATTTGGTCGAGCCTGAGGAGGTTCCGCTGGCGAGGTCGTTCATCTCGGCGAGGAAGACGGAAAAGCCACGCCCGACAGCATCGCGGGCAATGCCGCAGCCATTGATGCCGCCGCCTATGACGAAAATGTCACGGATCGGAGATGCTTCCACAAATTCCTCCAACGATTTCGCATTGCACCATTTTTGGCCTTTTACGAAACCGTGTCGGGATTATTTCGAAATCATAACGAATGTCAAACGAAATATCACGAGCGTGTGATGCCAAGCCGAAATCGCCTAGGCGAGCGAAGTCTCGATCAATTGAACCTCGGCCTCCTGGCAGATTTTGCGCACCGACGGGATGTCGCAACGGTCGGTGATGAAGGTGTTGACCTGTGACAGGTGGCCGATGCGCACCGGTGCGGTTCGCTCGAATTTGGTCTGGTCGGAAACCAGGATGACATGCCTTGCATTGGCGATGATTGCCTGCGCTACTTTGACCTCGCGGAAATCGAAGTCGAGCAAGGCGCCGTCATGGTCGATCGCCGAGGCGCCGATCACCGCATAATCGACCTTGAACTGCCTGATGAAGTCGACCGCCGCTTCGCCGACGACGCCACCATCGGAACCACGCACGACGCCACCCGCAATCACAACCTCAATCGACGGATATATCCGCATCCTGTTGGCAACATTGATGTTATTGGTGATCACCATCAGGCCGGTATGATCGAGCAGCGCCTTGCTGACCGACTCTGTCGTGGTGCCGATGTTGATGAACAGCGAGGCGTTGTCGGGAATCAGCCTGGCTGCCGCCCGGCCGATCGCCTCCTTCTCGTCGGCGGCGATCTTGCGCCTGGCCTCATACTCCATGTTCTCGATGCCGGACGGGAACAACGCGCCGCCATGGATGCGCGAAAGCAGCCGCTGGTCGCACAGGTCGTTGAGATCCTTGCGTATGGTCTGCGGCGTCACATTGAAATGTGTGGCCAGATCCTCGACCAGCACCCGACCATGATCCTTGGCCATCTGGATGATTTCGGCATGGCGTGGCGACAAATACATAGGACAACCTCCCGTTTTCGTTTTTCTTGTCTATAGTCGAAAACGAAACCAATGAAAAGGTATAAGCCGGCTAATGAAATGCATATGATTGGAAAGGCAAACGCCAGCGCAATTTCGGCCGGACCAGATCAGGCCGTACCCCGAGCGATTTCCGTGATGACGGTGAAAGCCATATCGACATCGGCGGCGGTCGCTTCGAATTGGCCGACCTGGAAACGGATTGCTATCCGCCCATCGACCCTCGTCTGCGTCAGGTAGATGCGGCCACCGTCGTTGATCGCATTCACAAGCCGTAGATTATGCGCGTCCGTATCTGCGTCGGTTACCGCGTTGTGCCGGAACGAGAACAACGACAGCATCGGTTCGCTGACGATCTCGAAGTCCGGCTCGCTTGCCAGCCGCGCGGCAAGCCCTTCGCTCCACGCGACGTGGTTGCGGATCATCGTTCGCAGGCTTTCCAACCCATGAGCACGCAACAGGAACCACAATTTCAGCGCGCGGAAGCGCCGGCCGAGCGGCACCGACCATTCGGAATAGTTGATGATGCCGTCGCGGCCATGCGTCTTCAGATAATCCGGTTTGATGGCCAGCGTCCTGACATCGCTTTCCGGGTCGCGCAGGAACTGGATCGAGCAGTCGAACTGGGCTCCGAGCCATTTGTGCGGATTGAAAACGACCGAATCGGCACCTTCAACGCCCGTCCAGAAATGTCGATACTCCGGACAGATCATCGCAGATCCGGCCCAGGCGGCATCGACGTGGAGATAAAGGCCATGCCGCCGCGCCACCTCGGCGACCGCTGCAATGTCGTCGGTGCCGCCGGTGCTGGTGCCGCCGACACAAGCGATGATCCCCGCCGGCAGCATGCCGGCTTCCCGGTCGGCGACGATTGCCGCCTCGAGCGCTGCCGTGTCCATGGCGAGAAAACGGTCGCCGACAGGAATGCGCACGAGATTGTCCTCGCCGATGCCGGAAATCCAGATCGCCCGATCGATGGAGGTGTGCACCTGGTCGGAGGAATAGATGCGCAGCCGCGCCTGCCCGGCCAACCCTTGTTTGTTGCCTTGCCAGTCCAACGCCCGTTCACGCATGGTCAGCACCGCGGCCAGCGTCGCCGACGAGGCTGAATCCTGGATCACCCCGGAAAACCCTTCCGGCAGGCCGAGCGCCTGGCGCATCCAGTCGACGGTGCGTGTTTCGAGCTCGGTTGCCGCTGGCGACGTCTGCCAAAGCATGCATTGCGCGGCCATCGCCGAAACCAGATATTCCGCCACCACCGAAACAGGCGCCGCATTGGCCGGGAAGTATGCGAAGAAGCGCGGATGCTGCCAATGCGTCATGCCAGGCAAAATCTTCTCTTCGAAGTCGGCGAAGATCCGGTCCATCGGTTCGGCGTCTTCCGGCGGCGAAGCCTCTATGCTTCTAAAGATGTCGCCGGGCTCGACGAGTGGCCGCACCGGCCGCTCGCGCAGCGTGTTGCGATAGTCGGCGCCCCAGTCGGCGGCGCGCCGCGACCACTGCCGAAAATCATCACTGTTCATTGTATCCCCCTTGGAGTGGACATTTCCTCTGCGGCGCGACGGTAGAATTGCCTTGGTGTGTTCGTCCAGCGGCCTGATCACAAACTGCGTCGTCGCCAGATCGCCAGCACGACGACGCACGCGCTCGCCAGGCTCCCGGACATTGATCTTCTTGAGGGTCGAAATCGATCCAGCAGCGGCGGCATCGCTTCACAGTCGTGCAGTTCCCCACCAACGGCCGGAATGAAGACCTGATCCTATTCTACGTCGAGAACCAGGAAATGGCAGATCGACAGTTGGGCCAACTGGAGATCAGATTCTCAACTTTCTAAGTCAGATCGCTTGTCCCCACGGTCATTTCCCATTCGCCTCCGGCAGATTCCAACCAGAACATCCAGCCTCTCCGGAGGTTATTGACTTGCGCTGGCGCGTGAACTTAAATCGATCAAAAAATAACTACGACCTATTGTCGTAAATGGGGGCTTTCAATTTGGTGTGGTTGAGATGGATCTATAAGAGATATCCCAGAGGGGCCTCTTTATTTGAACTTTTGTTTTTAATTGGATTGCTCGTCACTTATCTATGGATAGTGCCGCTCTGGTTTTGGAGCATATATCGTCTAAATATCGCGGTTCCGGACAGCGTATCGGCATTCTTCTACGAGATTTGGCTAGAAAAGAACTTTATACGATCATTTCTGATCGCTTCAATTGTATGCTTTATTCTGGCAAGCATCTACATACGACGTACTTCGCCGCGAGAAATGGGTCTTACTACTAGAAACATTTGGATCTCAGGACGCGACTGCATATATTTAGTTCTCATTATCTGTATATGCGCAATCGCCATCATGGCCATATCAAATAACTATTTATCAATAGATGGATATCTATCAAAACAGAAAATAACTGGCAGGACTTTATTATCCGACATTTTTGTAGCCATCCTGTCTGGCACGGCTCAGCAATTTCTTCTGCAGAGCTTTATTCTGCAACGAACGCTAGCAATATTTAGAAACAAGCCGACAGCGATTCTTTGCTCATCATTTGTATTTTGCCTTATCCACGCGCCAAACATAATACTGATGGTCGCCACCATGATTTTCGGCACCGCGTGTAGTTTTCTGTTCATTAGGAATAGAAATATCTTCACCATTGGAATCATGCATGGTGTAGTCCAACAGGCCTTAAGGATATTTCTTGCATCAATCATTTTGTCTGGATCTTACCTCGACGGTAGAGGATATTTTACATTCGATCTGAGCGTAGGGCCTCCTAAAGGATACCCGGCATACCTGGCTGAATTGGAGTACAAAGGAAGCCTCCCTCTGGCGCAGAGTGCTGCCGGAGGCGTAATTATCATCCCGGTTTTGGTAGCAAACAAGAGCACGAAGACGTGGTCTTCAACTGATAAAGACTATCTGGTGTCGGTTGGTTATCGCCTCATCGACCAAAACGGAGATGTGATATCAGCAGACAATCCTTTAACGCCCTTCGACACACCAATTGAGCCCGGGAAGTCCGAGACCGTCGAGATCACGTTGAACGCGCCCTTGAAGGGTGGAGACTACTATTTGGAAGTCGATATCGTGCGCTCTAATTCAGATTCGGAAGCAATAACCTGGTTTAGACGCAAAGGTTCAAAAACGATACTCATACCTATTTCTGTGCGTTAAATCGCTTCGAGCAAGACGCGCCCGACGCAGGTGTACCTGGTAGGAAGGAACAGAGGCGCGTCTTCGCTATCCAGGGAATTCCGGCAGGCTGGCAAAAGCCGTCTTCAGCGCATTCGACCAGCCGTCCGAGATCGTGCGATAGTACTGATCGTCCTGACCGAACCGCTTCTTCAACCCGACCGTGAAGGCGTCCTTCTCAAGGAAGAGCAGGTCGAGCGGCAAGCCGACCGACAGGTTCGACTTCAACGTCGAATCGAACGACACCAGCAGCAGCTTCACCGTCTCGGCAAGGCTCATCGACTTTTCATAGGCGCGGATGATGATGGGCTTGCCGTATTTGGTCTCGCCGATCTGGAAGAACGGCGTGTCATCGGTCGATTCGATGAAATTGCCTTCGGGGTAGATCATGAACAGGCGCGGTTCGCTGCCCTTGATCTGGCCGCCGAGGATGAAGGAGGCATTGAAGTAGGAATCTGCCTTTTCGCCCGCAGGCGACGAATTGGCGATGACCTCCTTGACCGTATCGCCGACCAGCCGCACCGTCTGATACATTGATGGCGTCTCCAGCAGCGTGGCGTGACGATCGGCAACGGCCTTGGTGCGTTCGTCAAGCAGGCTGACCACGGCCTGCGTCGTCGCCAAATTGCCCGCCGACATCAGCACGATGACGCGTTCTCCCGGCTGCTCCCAGACATGCATCTTTCGGAAGGTGGAAATCGAATCCATGCCGGCATTGGTGCGCGTGTCGGACATGAACACGAGCCCGCGATCGATCTTCAGGCCAACGCAATAAGTCATGGAATCTCCCTAGAGCAATTCCAGGAAAAGTGTAAGGTGGTTTTCCGCCCGGAATTGCTCCAAACAAAACAAGTGGAGTGGTTCATCGTTTTCGTGAAACGACGAACCGCCCCACCGGCAATCTTGCGAAGGATTACTGCTCCACCGTGACGGTGACGGCAAGCTGTTCTTCCGCCTGTCCCAGCCGAATTCCCGACACCGGCGTAGCGTCGCGGTAATCGCGTCCCGTCGCCACCTTTACATAACGCTCGTCAGGCGAAATGCCATTGGCGGCATCGAAGGCAACCCAGCCGAGGCCCGAAACATGCGCTTCGGCCCAGGCATGGCTTGCGGCCTGCTCGACCGTCGCATCCAGCATCAGATAGCCGCTGACATAGCGGGCTGGAAAGCCCATGGCGCGCGCCGCGGCGGCAAAGATATGGGTGTGATCCTGGCAGACACCGGTTTTGAGCGCCAAGGCTTCCTCCGCGGGCGTCGTCGCATTGGTAGTGCCGGACGTGTAGGCGACGCGCTCGCCGATGACTGCCATCAGCCGGTGCAGCCTTTCGATGTCAGTGCCCTTGCCGATCGATGCGGCGAGTTCGCGAACACCGCTGCCGATCGCCGTCAATGGCGTTTCATGGCTGTACAGCCAGAGCGGCGTGAAGCCTTGGTGTGGTCCGGAGACGCCTGCCGTGTCGCGCGTCACCACTTCGCCTGATGCTTCCACCGTGATGAAGTCGCGCTCACCCTCGACGCTCAGCAGCCTTGTGTCATTGCCGAAATGGTCCACAAAGCGAACCTCTTCGCGCGCGCCTTCGATGGTCAGAGCCCAGGACAGAACGGTCTGCGTCGATCCGCTGACCGGAAGCAGCCGCAAGCGCTGCAACAGATAGTGCACCGGTGCATCGTAGCGGTATTCGGTCCGGTGGGTGATCTTCAGCCGCATGCGCTATGTCCCGCCTGTGAGCATGATCTTGTCCCACTTTTCGGAGTCATGCTCAATTGAACCGGTAGTCCTGCGCGATCTCGTCGCCAAGCCTGGTGTTGTCGCGAATGAAATTGGCCAGGAATTCATGCAGGCCCGCGTCGAATATGTCCTTGATCGATCCTGCTCTAAGCATGGCCTGCGTCTTGTCCGCCGTCGCGTGGCAGGCATGGCGCTCGCCATAGTCGTCGCCGAGGAACTTTAGATGTTCGGACAGGAAGCGATAGCAGAAGGTCAGAGAACGCGGCATGCGGACATTGAGGATCAGATAGTCGGCAATGTTGGTCGGTTTGTAGTCGGCATCATAGACCCAGCGATAGGAGCGATGCGCCGACACCGAACGCAGGATCGATTCCCACTGGTAGTTGTCGAGCGTCGAGCCGACCCAGGAGATCGACGGCAAGAGCACGTAGTATTTCACGTCGAGGATGCGCGCCGTGTTGTCGGCGCGCTCGACATAGGTGCCGAGCTGCGAGAAATCGAAGATCTCGTTGCGCAGCATGGTGCCATAGAACGAGCCGCGGATCAGCGCCGTCTCGCGCTTGATGGCGTCGAGCACGCTGGGTAGGTCGCGCTCGTCGATCGGCCTTGCCAGCATCCGCTTCAGCGCCATCCAGGCTTCGTTGATGCTTTCCCAGGTCTCGCGCGTCAGCGCGGTGCGCACCATGCGGGCATTGTTGCGGGCCGTTTCGATCGAAGACATTGTGCTGGAGGGATTCGACGTGTCGCGCAAAAGAAAGTCGGCGACATTGGCGGCGGTATAGTCAGAATATTTCTGGCTGAAGGTGATGTCGGAACCGGCGCTGAGCAGCACCGAATTCCACTCTTCCGACGCGCTCTGGGTGCGGGTCAGCGCCATGCGCAGACCCGCATCGACCAGCCGCGCCATATTCTCCGCCCGCTCTATGTAGCGGTTCATCCAGTAAAGCCCGTTGGCGGTGCGGCCGAGAAGCATGTCAACGTGCCCCGATTTTGAGCGAATAGCGAATAGCGAGTAGCGAATAGCGAAATATCGGCTTCATGACTTTTGTTGCAAACTCCTGATCATGGAACGCAGCATTTTCCCGATCTCATCGGCTTTGCTAAGCAAACGCACCACCTCCGCCTCAACCATTAACCCTACTTTTTCAGACAAGATCAGGTGTGTTTCCAACTCTTTGAGAGATCCCTGCGCCATGCGCAGAAACTGAATGAATGATCCTGTATTTTCTCGCCCATGTCCTTCGGCGATGTTCGCGGCAATTGATACGGACGACCGCCGCATCTGAGAGGTCATCCCGTAGATTTCGCCGGTTGGGAAGGCTTTCGTTACGGAATAACAATCTACAGCCAACTCGACGGCCGCCTTCCAGACAATTAAGTCCCTGTAAGAATTGATCGCCGTCTTGCTGCCCTCCTTCCCCCTATTCGCTATTCACTATTCGCCATTCGCTCTAATCATCCAGCACCCACGTATCCTTCGTCCCGCCGCCTTGCGAGGAATTGACGACCAGCGAGCCTTCCTTCAGCGCGACGCGGGTTAGCCCGCCGGGGACGATCTGGATGCGGTCGGAGACCAGCACGTAGGGCCTGAGATCGACGTGGCGTGGAGCCAGCCCTTTTTCCGTCAGGATCGGGCATGTCGACAGCGCCAATGTCGGTTGGGCGATGTAATTGGAGGGTTTGGCCGCCAGCTTCTTGGCAAACGTCTCGCATTCTTTCTTGGTCGCCGCCGGCCCAACCAGCATGCCGTAGCCGCCGGACCCATGGACTTCCTTGATCACCAGCTCATCGATGTGTTCGAGCACATATTTCAGGCTGTCGGGTTCCGAGCAGCGCCAGGTCGGAATGTTGCCGAGGATCGCCTTGCGGCCGGTATAGAATTCGATGATCTCGGGCATGTAGGAATAGATCGCCTTGTCGTCGGCGATACCGGTGCCCGGCGCATTGGCGATGGTGATGTTGCCGGCACGATAGACATCCATGATGCCAGGTATGCCAAGTGTAGAGTCAGGGCGGAAGGTCAGCGGGTCGAGGAACGAATCGTCGACGCGGCGGTACAGCACGTCGATCTGCTTGTAGCCTTCGGTCGTGCGCATCGCGACATGGCCGTCGACGACCCGCAGATCCTGGCCTTCGACCAGTTGCACGCCCATCTGGTCGGCCAGGAAGGCGTGTTCGAAATAGGCGGAGTTGAAGCTGCCGGGCGTCAACACCGCAATTGTCGGCGCGCCCTTGGTGCTCTGCGGCCGCACTGCCGCCAGCGACTGGCGCAGAAGCTGCGGGTAGTTCTCCACAGGCCGCACCTTGATTTTCTGGAACAGCTCGGGGAACAGCTGCATCATCGTCTCGCGGTTCTCCAGCATGTAGGAGACGCCCGACGGCGTGCGCGCATTGTCCTCCAGCACATAGAATTCGTCCTCTGAGATGCGGACGATGTCGACGCCGATAATGTGAGTGTAGACGCCGGCCGGCGGCCTAACACCGATCATTTCCGGCAGGAATGCTTCGTTCCTGGCGATCAGCTCCCTTGGGATGCGCCCGGCGCGCAGGATTTCCTGGCGATGGTAGATATCATCGAGGAACGCGTTCAGCGCCTGCACGCGCTGCTCGATGCCTTGCGTGAGACGCCGCCACTCATTGCCCGAAATGATGCGGGGAACGATGTCGAAAGGGATCAGCCGTTCGGAAGCTTCCTGCTCGCCATAGACGGCGAAGGTGATGCCGGTCTTGCGGAAGACGCGTTCGGCGTCCTGCATCTTCTCGGTAAGCCTGGCCGGATCCTGCTCCTTCAGCCAGCGATCATAAGCCGAATACGGTCTTCTCAATCCGGAAACATCCGGAAGCATTTCATCGAACGCTGCCAATCGCATACTCCCCTGTGACACCATTTCACTGGCGTCGCCGGAGAAAATCAAGCGCAATCGGTGATTTGGGAGATACGGACGATCAGTATGTTGCGGCTGCCTAAAATTGAGGCAGCTGAAATACAAAGGTAATCAGGCTTTGCCTCGTGTCCGGGCAAGTGGTTTTCCAGCTAGAAAGCGCGGAACGTGACGACGGTGAATGTGTCTTTGATGCCGGGGAGAATCTGCACCTTCTCGTTGACGAAATGACCGACGTCTTCCTCGTCGTCGACATAGAATTTGGCGAGCAGATCGTAGTTGCCGGCGGTGGAGTAGATTTCCGAAGCGATCTCGGCATCGGCAAGCGCGCTGGCAACCTCATAGGATTTGCCCAGTTCGCATTTGATCTGCACGAAAAATGCCTTCATGGCTTCGTCCCGCTAAACATCCAAGTCCAAGCGGCCCTTCTGGCAGACTGGAGGCGGGCTTTCAAGCGCTGGAATCCGTACCCAGCCGGCCTGGGCTCGGGCTGCGGTTCCCGCAGCTCCGCCACCGACATGCCGCGTCTAACCGGGCGAGATGAATATTCACCAATCGCTGAAACCGGGATGCACCGCCAAGCGTATGTTATGATGCGTCTTCGGACAGCACGTTTTGAGGGAAGATATTTCGCGAGCCAACGGAGACAGGCCATGCGCCGCGCCTTTTTCGCATTCGCAGTCATTCCATTCATCTTGGTGTCGTCGGCGTTTGCCGGCGACGCTGAGATCAAGGCAGCGCAGTCCGTCATCGACGGCCAGTTGAAGGCTCTCATCGCCAATGACGGCGCCACCGCCTACAGTTTCGCCGCACCGAACGTGAAACGGATTTTTCCGACCGTCGACGCCTTCATGAACATGGTGACCAACGGCTATCCGCCGGTGCGCAAGCCGCAAACCTACTCTTTCGGCAAGGTCGAGGAGACGGCTCCGGGTTCGATCGTCCAGCAGGTGCTTATCGTCGGACCCGACGGCAAGGACTACGAGGCTGTCTACACCTTGCAGCAGCAGCCCGACGGCACCTTCCAGATCACCGGCTGCAGCCTGCGCGCCTCGAATTCACTCAGCACCTGAGGCTTCACAGCAACGGGATATCGCCCTTTGCCCAGCCTTCTGCGATCTCCGCCGAGCGCGCTTCGAATGCGCCCGCCTCGATCGAGGCGCGAATATCCTGCATCAGCTTCTGATAGTAGGAAAGATTATTCCATGTCAGAAGCATCGCTCCAAGCGCCTCCTGCGAGCGCACCAGATGGTGCAGATAGGCACGCGAATAGTCCCGGGCGGCAGGGCAATCGCTCTCCTCGTCCAATGGACGCGGGTCGTCGGCATGGCGGGCGTTGCGCAAATTGACCTTGCCGCGCCTTGTATAGGCAAGGCCATGGCGGCCGGCCCGTGTCGGCATCACGCAATCGAACATGTCGATACCTCGCGCCACGGATTTCAGGATATCGTCAGGCGTGCCGACGCCCATCAAATAGCGCGGCTTGTCATCAGGCAGTTCCGGACAGGTGATGTCGAGCATCTCGAGCATCACCGCTTGCGGTTCGCCGACGGCAAGGCCGCCGACAGCGTAGCCCTTCAGTCCCATCGCGCTCAGCGACTGCGCCGATCGCACCCTGAGTGCCGCATTGTCGCCACCTTGCACGATGCCGAACATCGCCTTGCCCGGCTGGTCGCCGAACGCCGTCTTGCAGCGCTCGGCCCAGCGCAGCGACAGCTCCATGGCGCGCTCGATCTCCTTCATCTGGGCCGGCAGAGCCGTGCATTCGTCGAGCTGCATCTGGATATCCGAATCGAGCAGCCCCTGGATCTCGATCGAACGCTCCGGCGACATCTCATAGGCGGCGCCATCGATATGCGAGCGGAAGGTGACGCCCCTTTCGGTCAATTTTCTCAGCTTCGACAGCGACATCACCTGGAAACCGCCGCTGTCAGTCAGGATCGGATGAGGCCAGCGCGCGAACTCGTGCAAGCCGCCGAGCCGCGCCACACGCTCGGCGCCGGGCCGCAGCATCAGATGATAGGTGTTGCCCAGGATGATGTCGGCACCGACACCGCGCACCTGGTCCATATACATGGTTTTGACAGTGCCGCCGGTGCCGACCGGCATGAACGCCGGCGTGCGGATTTCACCGCGCGGCATGTCGATCACGCCGCGCCGTGCTCTGCCGTCAGTCGCCAGAACCTTGAAGCTGAACGGCTTAGCCATTGAATTCCTTGTCATGGACCGGTGCGCCGGGTGCCTGCCTGTCGAGCGACTGCCGGTAGTGGATGCAGCCGCGCATGAATTTGGGCCAGGGCGGCACGGCGATCGCCGGTTCGATCCTCTCCGGCAACAGCGACCATAAATCGGGGTGATGCCAGCACAGATCATGCCCTGTTGCATCGCGGTGGGCACGAATGCCGGCGCGCAGTTTTTTCACTTCCGCGATCAGGGCGTCGCGGTCCAGGTTCTTGAGGTCATCGTCCATCGCTCGTCTCCGCTCGATAAAGCAGGCTTGAGTCGCCATAGGAATAGAACCTGTAACGGTTCTCGATGGCATGCTCATAGGCCGCACGCATCGTATCAAGTCCGCTGAAGGCCGAAACCAGCATGAACAGCGTCGAGCGCGGCAGATGGAAATTGGTCATCAGCAAGTCGGCAGTGCGAAAGCGATAGCCGGGCGTGATGAAGATGTCGGTTGGGCCGGACCAGGCAGCCATGGCACCGTTCTCACGCATAGCACTCTCCAGCAGGCGCAGCGAGGTTGTGCCTACGGCGACGATGCGTCCGCCCCTCGCCTTCGCTGCGTTCAACGCGTCGGCGGTTTCTGCGCTGACTGAACCCGTCTCGGCATGCATCTTGTGGTCGGCGGTATCGTCCGCCTTCACCGGCAGGAACGTACCGGCGCCGACATGCAAGGTGACGAAGCGGCGTTCGATGCCCTTGGCGTCAAGCGCTGCAAAAAGCTCCGGCGTGAAATGCAGGCCCGCTGTCGGTGCCGCGACGGCACCTTCCTCGCGGGCATAGATGGTCTGGTAGTCGGCCCGGTCGCGTTCGTCGTCATCGCGCTTCGAGGCAATATAGGGCGGCAGCGGAATGTGGCCGACCGCGTGCAGCGCCTCGTCGAGGAAAGGCCCTGACAGATCGAAGCCAAGCAACGCCTCGCCGCCCTCGCCTTTCTCGATCACCGTAGCGTCAAGCTGGCCGAGAAAACAGGAATTGCCGTCATGGCCGAAATGAATGCGGTCACCGGGAGCAATGCGCTTGCCCGGCCGCATGAAGGCCAGCCAGCGGTCGGGTGCCATGCGCATGTGCAGCGTGGCCTCTACCTGTGCCGCCGCCTCGCCGCGCCGCCTGATGCCTTTGAGCTGCGCCGGAATGACCTTGGTATCGTTGAACACCAGCACGTCGCCGGCCCTGAGCAAGGATGGCAGGTCACTAACCGTGCGGTCGTCGAGCCCCTCGCCTGGCTTCACGACCAGCATCTTGGCGCTGTCGCGCGGCTCTGCCGGACGAAGCGCGATGCGCTCCTCCGGCAAATCGAAATCAAAGAGGTCGACGCGCATCAATAGAGCCGGACGAGCAGCGCTCCGGCCAGCAGCAGCACCGCGCCGGCAACGCGGCCGAGCGAGATTTCACGCACCGCGACGCCGAGGAAGCCGACGCGGTCGATGAGCATGCCGGCCAGCAACTGGCCGGCCACCAGAAACGCCATCAGCGCGGCGGCGCCGATGCGCGGTGTCAGGATCGTCGACAGCGTCACATAGAAGCCGCCGAGCATTCCGCCTGCGACGAACAGCCAGGGCGCCGGCGCTTTCCATTCGAGCGAGATGCCTTGCAGCTTCACCACCGCGAGGGAGATGACGCCAAGCACGATCGCGCCCGATAGAAACGAAAACGCCGCCGCCGCGACCGGAAGCCCGAGATCGCGCGCCAGTTGCGAATTGATTGGCGCCTGAATGGCAATGAAGGCGCCGGACAGGATGCCGAGAAGCGACCATACGACGCCCATCATTATCGATTACCCTTACTTGACGTCGGCCGCGACCTTCAGCGACACGATCTTGTCGGGATCCTGCACCGGCTCGCCGCGCTTGATTTTGTCGACATTGTCCATGCCTTCGATGACCTGGCCCCAGACCGTGTACTGGCGGTTGAGGAAGGCGGCATCGTCGAAGCAGATGAAGAACTGCGAATTGGCCGAGTTCGGATTCTGCGAACGGGCCATCGAGCAGGTGCCGCGGCCATGGTTGGCGTTTGAGAATTCGGCCTTCAGGTCCGGCTTTTCCGAGCCACCCATGCCCGCGCGGGACGGAGCAAATGTCGGTTTGGTCGAATTGCCGAACTTGACGTCGCCGGTCTGCGCCATGAAGCCCTCGATGACGCGGTGGAATACCACCCCATTATAAGCGCCTTCGCGGGCCAGTTCCTTGATGCGGGCGACATGGCCGGGCGCCAGGTCGGGGAAAAGTTCGATGACCACATTGCCCTTCGTCGTTTCCATGATGAGCGCGTTCTCGCGGTCTTTGATTTCGGCCATGTCAGATATCCTTTTGAAAAAACCTAGTTATTTGTCGGCGGCGATGCGCACTTTGATCATCCGGTCAGGATCGGTGACCGTGCCATTGTCCGCTTCGTCGCCCTTCTTGATGTTGTCGACCAGTTCCATGCCGCTGACGACGTTGCCGACGATGGTGTACTGGCCATCAAGTGGCGGCGCCGGTGCGAACATGATGAAGAACTGCGAATTGGCGGAGTTGGGGTCCTGCGAGCGGGCCATGCCGACCACGCCGCGTTTGAAGCGTTCGGTCTGCGAGAATTCAGCCGGCAGGTCGGGCAGATCGGAACCGCCGGTGCCGACGGCTTCGGCGCTGAAACCCTTCTTCATATTGCCGAACTTGACGTCGCCGGTCTGCGCCATGAAACCGTCGATGACGCGGTGGAAGGCGACATTGTCATAGGCGCCCTGGCGCACCAGCGTCTTGATCTGGGCGACGTTCTTGGGTGCGAGGTCGGGCCGAAGAGCAACGGTCACGTCGCCGTCCTTCAGCGTGATGATCATGGTGTTTTCCGGGTCAGCGGCAAAAGCCGGGACAGATGCGGTCACGAGACCGGCAAACACGACGAGGAACGAGGCGAGCTTCTTCAGCTGCATGGTTTTCTCCGAAAAACTTATTTTGCGAATTTGGCGGTGAGCGCACCGGCAACCGCCGCCGGCACGAAGGGGCGAATGTCGCCTCCCATCGAGGCAATCTGGCGGACAAGTGTGGCGGTAATGGTGCGCACGGAGGGGCTGGCGGGCAGAAAAACCGTCTGCAGTTGAGGCGCCATGGTCTCGTTCATGCCGGCCATCTGCATCTCGTAGTCGAGGTCGGTACCGTCGCGAAGGCCGCGGATCATGATCGACGCGCCCTGCTTCCTGGCAGCGTCGATGACCAGACCGTCGAAGGCGACGACCTTGATGCGGGTGCTGTCGCGGCCGAATTCCGCTTTCGTCGCCGTCTCGATAAGCTTCACCCGTTCCTCGAATGAAAACAGCGGCTGCTTGCCCGGATGAATGCCGATCGCCGCATAAACGACATCGGCCACGGCCAGCGACGCCTTCAGCACGTCGAGATGGCCATTGGTCAGCGGGTCGAAAGAGCCGGCATAGAGGGCGGTGCGTTCAGTCATGGCTGGTGCTTCTAGCGAGCCTCTCACGCAAAGGCAAATCCGATTGGCGCGCCGGCCATGAACCTTTTCCGGCACATGGACGACAGATGAACACGCTGATCACGGAGCCTTCACGCAGCGTTCACTAGGTTGCGCCTTAATAAGATGAAACCAAAATCCCACCTATCCGTTGTAAGGCGCAGGAGAACACGCACATGCTGATCTACATGCTCGCCATCGCAATGACCGTCGCCATGCTGATCGCCACCGTACTTGGTTTGCATCATGAGGCACAACGGGTCCGCGTCAAGGCTAACACCAAACGCTTCGAAGGCTTCGGCCCCCGCAAGCCGTATCGTCACCACTAAGTCGGTCCAGACTTGCTGCCACGCCGGCCGATGGGCCGGCGTCGCTATGTCAAAATCGAAATCTGGATGCCGTGCTTACTCCGCACCTTCGGGACCGGCACCAGGCGCAGGAGGAGTGGCCTCGGTACCGACTTCAACGATCTCTTCCTCGTCCGATTGCGGCTCAGAGATCCGCTCGACCGAAACCACCCTTTCACCCTCGGCCGTATTGAAGATGGTCACGCCCTTGGTGGCGCGGCTGGCGAAACGGATGCCGTTGACCGGCACCCGGATGACGGTGCCGCCGTCTGATACCAGCATGATCTGATCGTCGTTGCCGACCGGGAAGGTCGCCACCAGCCGGCCGATCTCGGCTACCTTGGAAACATCGGTGGCGCGAATGCCCTTGCCGCCGCGTCCGGTCAGCCGGAAATCGTAGGACGAAGAGCGCTTGCCGTAGCCATATTCCGTCACCGTCAGCACGTACTTCTCATGTGCCTTGAGGAATTCGTAGCGCTCGTCGGAAAGCTCGGTCTCCTCGCCGACCTCTTCGTTGGTCAGCGCGATCTCTTCCTCTTCGCCGGCTGCGATTCCGGCGGCAAGCCGCCGTTCGGCCGCCGCCCGTTTCAGATAGGCGGCGCGCTCGGCTGGCGGCGCATCGACGTTCTCGATCACCGCCATGGAAATCACCCTGTCGGTGCTGGCCATGGCGATACCACGCACGCCGACCGAGTTGCGGCTCTGGAAGACGCGCACGTCGCCGACCGAGAAGCGGATGCACTGGCCGGAACTGGCGGTCAGTAGCACGTCGTCATTGTCGGTGCAGGTCTCGACGCCGAGGATTTCGTCACCCTCCTCCTCCAGCTTCATGGCGATCTTGCCGTTGCGGTTGACCTGGACGAAGTCGGAAAGCTTGTTGCGGCGCACAGTGCCGCGCGTGGTGGCGAACATCACGTCGAGCTCGCCCCAGCTGGTCTCGTCCTCGGGCAGCGGCATGATGGTGGTGATGCGCTCGCCCTGCTCGAGCGGCAGCATATTGATGAGCGCCTTGCCGCGCGACTGCGGGTTGCCGATCGGCAGCCGCCAGACTTTTTCCTTGTAGACGATGCCGCGCGAGGAGAAGAACAGCACTGGCGTATGCGTGTTGGCGACGAACAGCCGGGTGACGAAATCCTCTTCCTTGGTCGACATGCCGGAGCGGCCCTTGCCGCCGCGGCGTTGAGCCCGGTAGAGCGACAGCGGCACGCGCTTGATGTAGCCGGAATGGCTCACCGTCACGACCATGTCCTCGCGCTGGATCAGGTCCTCGTCTTCCATGTCCGAACCGCCTTCGGAGAGCTCGGTGCGCCGCGGCGTGCCGAACTCGTCGCGCACGGCGGCAAGCTCATCCTTGACGATCTGCTGGACACGCGCTCGGGAAGACAAAATGTCCAGATAATCAATGATTTCGGCGCCGATCGTGTTCAACTCGTCGGCGATTTCGTCGCGGCCGAGCGCCGTCAGGCGCTGCAGGCGCAGTTCGAGGATGGCCCGCGCCTGCTCCTCGGACAGGTTGTAGGTGCCGTCTTCGTTGATGCGATGGCGCGGATCGTCGATCAGGAGGATCAGCGATTCGACGTCGCCGGACGGCCAGCGCCGTTCCATCAACTGCTCGCGCGCCGTCTGCGGATCCGGCGCGGTGCGGATCAGCTTGATGACCTCGTCGATGTTGGCGACGGCGATGGCGAGACCGACCAGCACATGGGCGCGGTCGCGCGCCTTGCGCAGCAGGAATTTCGTCCTCCGGGTGATCACCTCCTCGCGGAAGGCGACGAACGCCTTCAGCATATCGGTCAGGTTCATCACTTCCGGCTTGCCGCCGTTCAGCGCCACCATATTGGCGCCGAAGGAAGTCTGCAGCGGCGTGAAGCGATAAAGCTGGTTGAGGATGACGTCGGCAACGGCGTCGCGCTTCAGCTCGATGACGACCCGGTAGCCCTGGCGGTCGCTCTCGTCGCGAATGTCGGAAATGCCCTCGATGCGCTTGTCGCGCACCAGTTCGGCCATCTTCTCGATCATCGACGACTTGTTCACCTGGTAGGGAACTTCGGTGATGATGATCGACTCGCGGTCATTGCCGCGCTGTTCGATGTTGACCTTGCCACGCATGACGATTGAGCCGCGGCCGGTCGCATAGGCGCTGTAGATGCCGGAACGGCCAAGCACGATGCCGCCGGTCGGGAAATCCGGTCCCGGAATGATCTCCATCAGCGTCGGCAGATCGATCGCCGGATTGTCGATGATGGCAATCGCGCCGTTGCAGACCTCGCCGAGGTTGTGCGGCGGGATGTTGGTCGCCATGCCGACGGCTATGCCGCCCGAGCCGTTGACGAGAAGATTGGGAAACCGTGCAGGCAGAACCTTCGGTTCGCTGCCCGACGCATCGTACGTGTCCTGGAAATCGACGGTGTCCTTGTCGATATCCTCCAAGAGCTCGTGCGCAACCTTGGTCAACCGCGCTTCCGTGTAGCGCATCGCCGCCGGCGGATCGCCGTCGATGGAGCCGAAATTGCCCTGTCCGTCGATCAGCGGCACGCGCAACGACCAGTCCTGCGCCATGCGCACCAAGGCGTCGTAGATGGAGGCGTCGCCATGCGGATGGTATTTACCCATCACGTCGGCGACGGGACGCGCAGACTTCACATATTTGCGGTTCCAGTGGTAGCCGCTCTCATGGGCGGCGAAGAGAATGCGGCGATGCACCGGCTTCAGGCCGTCGCGCACGTCGGGCAGCGCACGGCTGACGATCACGCTCATGGCGTAATCGAGATAGGAGCGCTGCATCTCCTCGACGATGGATATCGGCTCGATGCCGGTTGGGCCGCCGTCGGCGCCGCGCGGTGTCTTCTGGTCGGTCAAATCGGATCACAATCTAATCAGGAATCACTCGGTGCTTATATAGGAAGCAAGGCCGAAACTCCAACACGTCAGGCACTTTTCCAGTGTCATTTTTGGTGGTAATTTCAAAAGGATACCACTGATTGCGACGATATGGCCAAGGCGGTTTCTCCACCACCGAGGCAAAAGCCCGCAATCGACCGTTTTCCCTGCGCGAAAGCCCCGAGCGCAATGAATTGGACCCGTGGCTGCCTTTGCGAGCACTGAGCGGGTGGGCGCGGATTTCACGAGACCGGAGCGACCCGGATGTCGCGAAATGCACCACGGCAGGCGCGATACTGACCCGGCGTTTCGCCCATGACACGCCGAAACCGCCGGTTGAACGTCGACAGATCGTTGAAGCCGGCCTCGAAGGCGATCGCCGAGACCGCATCATCCGACATGCGCAGCCGCACCGCTGCTCTGTGCAGCCGGGTCTTGAGCAGGAACTGATAGGGCGTCATGCCCGCGACCTGCCGGAAGATACGCAGGAAATGATAGGGGCTGGTCGCCGTCTCGTTGGCAAGCGCTGAAAGCGAGACCGGCCTGTCGGCATCGAGTTCGATCCGCCGCACCGCCTCGGCAACCCGTTTCTGATCGCGGCGGCTTGGCGTACGCCTGACAGGCGTCGGCCCGCAGACTTTTGCCACAGCGGCACCGGCAATGCGCAGCCCGAGTTCCTCGAAGGCGTCGGTGTCGGCCATCTCGCGAGCGGTTTCCGCCTCGGCGAGCAAGGACGCCAGGATCGGCAAAGGTGGCAGGCGGGGCGCCTCGAAGGCCAGCTTCCTGGCGCCCGGCACGCCGGCCACGATCCGTTCCATATAGACCGGTCCGAAATGGAACGAGAGGCAACGATCGCCGCTGCCGTGCTCGTGCCCGCATTCGTAGCACGTGCCGGGATTGCCGAGCAGGAGCGCGCCGGGCGCCAGCATCGCCGTGCCTTGTTGGGCGCGATAGCGGAACGTGCCGCTGGTGACCGCGGCGACACAGAAATCCCGATGTGCTTCCTCGAACGGCCTATCACCAGCGCTGGCCGTGCAAATCACATCCGATACCTGCCAGCCAGGTCCGGATGCGAGTGAGCGTGTGGTCGCTGTCATGACCGAAATATAGCAATTTTTCCCAAGCCTAGAACCCCGTCACCGCCTACTCCTCCGGTCTCCTGACAAGAAGAGACCGGAGCTATGTTCGACCAATCCTCGTTTGCCGAAGCCTTGCACAGTCCCGGACCAGCAGAAGGGCTTGCCGAAAAACTGAACCTTTACGGCCGCTTCGTCGGCGCCTGGATGTTCGATGCCTCGCGCCATCTTGATGACGGCACGGTGCTGACCGGGCGCGGCGAGGTGCACTTCGGCTGGGTCCTGGAAGGCCGCGCGATTCAGGATGTCTGGATCCTGCCCGCGCGTGACGCCGGTCCCTCGCCGTCGCTCGGCAAATGGACGTTCTATGGCACGACGTTGCGCCTGTACGACCCGACTGCCGACGCCTGGCACATTTTCTGGAGCGACCCGCGCAACCAGTATTATAGCCGCCAGCTCGGCCACGCCGAGGGCGATACGATCGTGCAAGTGGGCGATGATGGCACCGGATCCTCCGTGCGCTGGAGCTTTTCGCGGATCACCGAAGACAGCTTCCGCTGGCTTGGCGAGCGCTCGCACGACAATGGCGCGACATGGCGGCTGGAAGTCGAGTTCCTGGCGCACAGAATGGAATGAAAGCGTCGCGATCGTTCACGCCCCCTGTGTCCCTCCGGCATCGAAGTTCTTGATACGCGAACGACTTTTTCGCTGACGGTTCCCACCGACCGGGCTTTGCTCTACCACTATCATGGTGCGGGCACGGCCCGGCGGGAGGGGTCAGAAATGCCGAATTTCGACAGTCTGTTCAACGCCTTCGTGACCATTCTCGTGACCATCGATCCGCCTGGACTGGCACCGCTGTTCCTCGCCGTGACACGCGGCATGAACCGCGAGGAGCGCCAGCAGGTTTCCGTCCGCGCCTCGATCATCGGCTTCCTGGTGATGGCACTGTTTGCGGTTGCCGGCGCCTCGATCCTGTCGGTGTTCGGCATCACGCTGCCGGCCTTCCGGGTCGCCGGCGGTTTTCTGCTGTTCTTCATCGCTTTCGAAATGGTGTTCGAGCGACGGCAGGACCGCAAGGAGAAGATCGGCGACGTCGCCATCACCAAGGACATGATCCACAACATCGCCGCCTTCCCGCTGGCGATCCCGTTGATCGCCGGCCCAGGCGCGATTTCAGCGACCGTGCTGCTCTCCGGTTCCTTTCAGGGATTTGCCGCGCAGGCTGCCCTGGTCGGCATCATCTTCGTCTGCCTCGCCATCACCTACCTTGTGTTCGTGCTGTCGGAGCGCATCGACCGCATCCTCGGCCAGACCGGGCGTTCGATCCTTACCCGCCTGCTTGGCGTCATCCTGGCGGCGCTTGCCGTCCAGTTCGTCGCCGACGGCATCAAGGCGCTGATGACGGGCTGAGCGGCGTCCCTGCTTCTCTACTGCCTATTCACCCCCGTATCGATCACTTCGAAGTCGTGTGTGATCGTAGCGGTCTTGGCCAGCATAGCGGAGGCCGAGCAGTATTTCTCGATCGAAAGATCGATCGCCCGCTTGACCTTGTCGCTGGAAAGAGCCCGACCCTTGACCACGAAATGCATATGGATGCGGGTGAAAACCCTGGGCTCGGTTTCGGCTCGGTCGGCGTCAAGTTCCACGATGCAATCCTCGACCGCTTCCCGGCCCTTCTCGAGAATATGGACGACATCATAGGCCGAACAGCCGCCGGTCCCGATCAGCACCAGTTCCATCGGGCTCGGGCCCGGCGTCCTGCCTTCCGGCCCGGGCGCGGTTCCGAGTACGACCTTGTGGCCGCTACCGGACTCGCCGACGAAGGTACGCTCCTCGACCCATTTTACGCGTGCTTTCACCTGACATTTCCTTCCACTCGAGTTCGTCCGCCTCAAGAATTAAATCGGATCACGGGCCGGCTCGCGCGACGCCAAAGACGACGTCGTGCATGACCCTGCCCGGCAACAGGGTGAAGATGCCGGCGCCAATCAACGCGAAGACGTAAAGCGAAATCATGACCTTGCGATGCTTGGCGACGCGCTGATTATGGGCGTGCCACACGGCCAGCGGCACGGTGACCAGCACCAGGATCGACAGGAAATGGATAGGACCGAAAGGGCCGATGAGGCGGATCTGATGAATCCAGAAACTCGAGACCGCGATGACCAGCATCAGCGCGGCCCAGACATAGCCCGCGATGCGGTGGCGCGGGGTTCCCTTCGGCAGCACCAGCTGCGTGGCCCCTATCGCCAATGCGGCGAAGGCCGCAAAGGCATGCCAGGGTATAGGAGATGGCGCGGCAAGCAGCGGATCCAGCGACATTGCTCCTCTCCGGCGGTTGCCTCTCTATTGTATGTCTTCAGAACGGAATTTCGTCATCCAGTTCGCGCGACGAACCGCCACCGCTCTTGGCACCGCCGCCACCGCGATTGAAGCCTTCGCTCGGGCTGGACTGGCCGAAATCGGAACCACGGCTGCTGCCACCACCGGCATAGCCGCCGACCTGTCCGCCCTCACCCTGCCCGCGTGCGTCGAGCATCTGCAGCTCACCACGGAACTTCTGTAGCACGACTTCCGTCGTGTACTTGTCGGCGCCGGTCTGGTCCTGCCATTTGCGCGTCTGCAGCTGGCCCTCGACGTAAACCTTCATGCCCTTCTTCAGATACTGCTCCGCCACCTTGGCGATGCCCTCATTGAAGATGACGACGTTGTGCCACTCGGTTTTTTCCTTGCGCTCGCCGGAATTCTTGTCGCGCCAGCTTTCCGACGTCGCGATGCGGATGTTGACGACCGGTTCGCCCGAATTCAGCCGGCGGATTTCAGGGTCCGCACCGAGATTGCCGACCAGAATGACCTTGTTGACGCTACCCGCCATGATATTTCTCCGCTTATCCGAAACCAATTTTTGTCGCAGCACCTTACAGGCTGCCGACGTCAGCCGCCTGCTAAGGCTGGCTTTTCCCACAACGTTTTTTGTTCTCTTTTCGTTCTATTGTATGTACGACGTTCTGTCAATGTTTGTCAGCAAGACGTAGTGTCCCAGTCCGAGATTTTCCATGAAATCGGGAATGGACCGGACGATCAAATGAAGTTCGTGGCCCATGAGGACCAGCAGCGCGAGCAATGGCGAGCAGGTGTGGAAACGCGTATGCATGTATCAGCCAGCAACGGTGCATCGCAACTCTGCATATTCGAACAATGGGTCGAACCCACGGTCGGTGCCCCAACGCACTGGCATCCCGTGGAGGAAGTGCTGACCGTCATCGCCGGCAGGGCCGAGATGTGGATCGACGATGAGCACCGCGTCCTGACACCGGGCCAGTCTTTGGTTGTTCCCGCAAACAGGAAACATGGGTTCAAGAACGTCAGCACCGGAACGCTTCATATTCACGCCGTGCTCGCATCGCCGATCTTCGAGGCGACGTTTGATGGGCCTGTTGGGGCAGTGAGGCGCTGGCTTCCGGCAGTCTCGTGAAAACAGCACTTGCCAAATCAATAAGTGTAGACTTATGCTTTGGCCATGATCGAAGCAGAGATTTTCCGGGCCCTGGCCGACCCGACACGCCGAGCCGTCTTTGAGCGGCTCGCCTCTGGCGAAATGACGGTATCGGAATTGCGCACCGGCATGACGGTGTCGCAACCGGCGGTATCGCAGCACCTGGCGGTGCTGCGCGGCGCCGGCCTGGTGGTCGAGCGCCGCGCGGGCCGCAACGCCTATTACCGCGCCGACCCGCAAGGGCTCGCCCCCTTGCTCTCCTGGATCGAACGCTACCGGACCTTCTGGCCGGAACGCATCGAAAGACTGAAGACGGTTTTGAAGGACATGGACCAATGAAAAACGCTCGATCGATGAAGGCCGATAGCCATCGCGAGATCTCTCCCGATGCGATCGAATTCGAGTATGACCTTGCCGAGCCGCCGGAAAAGGTATGGCGGGCTCTGACCGTGCCGGAGTTGCTCGCCGCCTGGCTGATGCCGAACGATATCAGACCGCAGACCGGCAATCGTTTTGCCTTCGCCGGGCCGGACGCAGCGATCGAATGCGAAATTCTCGACGCCGAGCCGGAGAAGCTGCTGCGCTATTCCTGGCGGGAGCAGCCATGCGACGCCACGCTACAGGATAGCCTCAACAGCCCATTGGACAGCATTGTCACCTTCAAACTTGCCCCCACAGTTTCCGGCGGCACCCATCTGCGCATTGTTCATGACGGCTTCGCCCGCAAGGCAATGCCCACGGTCGCCATGGCGTGCACAGGCTGCCGGCTTTCGCTCGATGCCAGCGGTACACGCAAGCCAATCGCCGCAAACACGCCTCGCCGCTTGCTGCGTGCAGCCTGAACAGGGACAATGGAGAGAAGATCATGAGCGGTGTTGCCAGTCTGGTGCCGATGGTCATCGAGCAATCGAGCCGCGGCGAACGCGCCTTCGACATCTTTTCGCGGCTGTTGCGCGAACGCATTGTCTTTATCAATGGCGAGATCAACGACGACATCTCGGCGCTGGTCTGCGCACAGTTGCTGTCGCTGGAATCGGACAATCCCGACAAGGAGATCTCGCTCTATATCAACTCGCCGGGCGGCGTGGTGACCAGCGGCTTCGCCATCTACGACACGATGCAATACATCAGTTGCCCGGTCTCGACCGTGTGCATGGGCTTTGCCGCCTCGATGGCCTCGTTCCTGCTGATGGCAGGAACGGCCGGGCGTCGTATCTCACTGCCAAACGCCACGATCCTGCTGCATCAGCCGCTTGGCGGCTTCCAGGGTCAGGCCTCCGACATCCAGCGCCATGCCGAGCGCATCGTCCAGACGAAACGGCACATGGCCGAACTCTATGCGCAGCATTGCGGCCGCACCTATGAAGAGGTCGAACGCACGCTGGACCGCGACCACTTCATGACCGCCCGCGAGGCCCAGGCCTGGGGCATCGTCGACCATGTCTTCGACACACGAAAAAAGGCGGCATAAGTGGGCCGGATCGCATTCCCGCCGGCGCTCAAGTGGTCGCCCAAAGTGGCCCGGTTTTGGGAGAATGACATGCATAAAGACAAAGGGCTAAAACGCGTCGCCTGAATCCGTTCTCGAAACACGACACGCTTTGGAAGATTTGACGATGTCGGTCTGGTCCCGTCGGCGGCATGCCACTATTATCCTGGGATGATCGACACTCATCCGCCCAGAACGCTGCACCGTGTGATCGCCATTGTAGCGCTCGCGTGTCTCTCGATCGGGTCGGCGTTCGCAGACGATAGTTCGGCGCAAGCGCAAAAAAGGGCCCTGCCCGGCGTGGCCGGCGATTATCGAATCGCCAAGCCGGCTCCCGAGCCCGAACCCGACGACGCATTTCCCGGCAACGGCAACGGCCAGTTCAAGATCGGTGACACGGATGTCAGGATTTCAGGCAGCATCACCGTCGATGTCGGAGCCGGCTCAATCCGGCAGCCGCGCCACTGATAGTGGTGCCGGCGTGCCGCGCAGGCATATCGCCAACAAGACAATCCGCACATAAATGGCCCCGCCGTGCTTTGCGCAAACGGACGGGGCCTTTTTGGATCTCAAATCCAACTTCTACCGGGGGCGTACTGCCGGCATTTGATTTCGGATGCAACGCGGCGTCAGCCGACGATCCGACTGCAGTCTCTGATTTTTACGGAGTATGGCAGGTCACGGTTTGTCGGGTGGCGAAAACGCTAGACCCTGGCACTTATGCCTGCCGCGGCTCCAGTAACAACTGGAACCCTGGGGGACGATCCGGTGGCGTCATAGCTCCGCTCCTATGTCCATTCCAACGTTGTCGTCTCGAAGCACAAATCGCTAATGCCTGCGGCGTCTCGCAGGCCGCCTCCGGGCGGCGAGACCATCGAAAGACGGCCGGCTTCGTTGACTGCCTGAGTCTGCCCCCGTGTGTCGGGGACGTCAACCGGCAATAGACAGATACCGAAAAATGTGATCGCCCGGAGATTACGCACAGGTCAGTTTTTGCACAGCTTTGTCAGGAGCGTGTTCGGTCTTTGTTCTTTCCGCTTGCCCGTTTACGCGAAAGACGGTTAAACGCTTTTGTTGGGAATTGTGGCGTCTCTCGACGCGGCGGCAAAACTACCTACATAGGGGATGGCTGGGAAACTCGCCATTCCAGGAAATTCCAGATTCTGAGGCGGCGACCGGCGATGGCCGACCATAAATATCTTTCCATTCGCGGGGCGCGCGAACACAATCTGAAGAATGTCGATCTCGACCTGCCGCGTGACAGCCTGATTGTCATGACCGGCCTGTCGGGTTCCGGCAAATCCTCGCTTGCTTTCGACACCATCTATGCCGAAGGGCAGCGCCGCTATGTCGAGAGCCTGTCGGCCTATGCCCGGCAATTCCTCGAAATGATGCAGAAGCCGGACGTCGACCAGATCGACGGCCTGTCGCCTGCCATCTCGATCGAGCAGAAGACCACCTCGAAGAACCCGCGTTCGACGGTCGGTACCGTCACCGAGATCTACGACTACATGCGCCTGTTGTTTGCGCGCGTCGGCATCCCCTATTCGCCGGCCACCGGCCTGCCGATCGAGAGCCAGACGGTTTCGCAGATGGTCGACCGCGTGCTGGCGGTCGAGGAAGGCACCCGTCTGTTCATCCTTGCGCCGATGGTGCGCGGCCGCAAGGGCGAGTACCGCAAGGAACTGCTGGAGTTGCAGAAAAAGGGCTTTCAACGCGTGAAGGTCGACGGCGTCTTCTATGAAATCGCCGACGTGCCGGCGCTGGACAAGAAATACAAGCATGACCTCGACGTCGTCGTCGACCGCATCGTCGTGCGCGGCGATCTGGCGACACGGCTCGCCGACTCCATCGAAACCGCTTTAAAGCTGGCCGATGGGTTGGCTGTCGCCGAATTCGCCGACAAGCCGCTCGACGCCAGCCAGACCGGCGAGGATTCGGTCAACAAGTCGAAGAACGAGACGCATGAGCGCATCCTGTTCTCGGAAAAATTTGCTTGTCCCGTGTCTGGCTTCACCATTCCGGAAATCGAACCGCGCCTGTTCTCGTTCAACAATCCGTTCGGCGCCTGCCCGACCTGCGACGGTCTTGGTAGCCAGCGCGCCATCGACGGCAATTTGATCGTGCCGGATGAAAACATCTCGCTGCGCGACGGCGCCGTCAGCCCGTGGGCGAAGTCGACCTCGCCCTATTACGCGCAGACGCTGGAAGCGCTCGGCAAGGCCTATGGCTTCAAGCTCGGCGACAAGTTCAAAGACCTGACCGAAGAGGCAAAGGAAGCCATCCTGCGCGGCACCGGCGAGCGCGAGATCACCTTCCAGTACGACGACGGTCTGCGCTCCTACAAGACCACGAAAACTTTCGAAGGCGTCATTCCCAATCTCGAGCGGCGCTGGAAAGAGACCGAATCCGCCTGGATGCGCGAGGAGATCGAGCGCTTCATGTCGGCCACACCTTGCCCGGCTTGCAAAGGCTATCGGCTGAAGCCCGAGTCGCTGGCGGTGAAGATCGCCGGCAAGCACATCGGCGAAGTCACCGAGCTTTCCATCCGTAAGGCCGACCGGTGGTTCACCGACCTGCCCGCCTCGCTGAACGACAAGCAGAACGAGATCGCAGTGCGTGTGCTCAAGGAAATCCGCGAGCGGCTGCGCTTCCTCAACGATGTCGGGCTCGACTATCTGACCCTGTCGCGCAATTCCGGCACGCTATCGGGCGGCGAGAGCCAGCGCATCCGGCTGGCGTCGCAGATCGGCTCCGGCCTCACCGGCGTGCTCTACGTGCTGGACGAGCCGTCGATCGGCCTGCATCAGCGCGACAATGCCCGCCTGCTCGACACGCTCAAGCACCTGCGCGACATCGGCAACACGGTGATCGTCGTCGAGCATGACGAGGATGCCATCCTGCATGCCGACTACGTCGTCGATATGGGCCCGGCCGCCGGCATCCATGGCGGCGAGATCATCGCCCAGGGCACGCCGCAGCAAGTCATGGCCAACCCCAATTCGATCACCGGCAAATATTTGTCGGGCGCGCTCGAAGTGGCGACGCCTGGCGTGCGCCGCGAAGCGAAGAAGAACCGGCGCCTCAAGATCGTCGGCGCTCGCGGCAACAATCTGAAGAACGTCACCGCCGAAATCCCGCTCGGCACGTTCACCGCCGTCACCGGCGTCTCGGGCGGCGGCAAGTCGACCTTCCTGATCGAGACGCTGTTCAAGGCGGCCTCGCGCCGCATCATGGGCTCGCGCGAACACCCGGCCGATCATGACCGCATCGAGGGCCTGGAATTCCTCGACAAGGTCATCGACATCGACCAGTCGCCCATTGGCAGGACCCCGCGCAGCAATCCGGCCACCTACACCGGCGCCTTCACACCGATCCGCGACTGGTTCGCCGGCCTTCCAGAAGCCAAGGCGCGCGGCTATCAGCCGGGACGCTTCTCGTTCAACGTCAAGGGCGGGCGCTGCGAAGCCTGCCAGGGCGACGGCGTCATCAAGATCGAGATGCACTTCCTGCCCGACGTCTACGTCACCTGCGACGTCTGCCACGGCAAGCGCTACAACAGAGAGACGCTCGATGTGCTGTTCAAGGGCAAGTCAATCGCCGACGTGCTCGACATGACCGTCGAGGAAGGCGTCGATTTCTTCGCCGCGGTGCCGGGCGTGCGCGACAAGCTCGATACGCTGAAGCAGGTCGGCCTCGGCTATATCCATATCGGCCAGCAGGCAACGACGCTGTCCGGCGGCGAGGCGCAGCGCATCAAGCTCGCCAAGGAACTGTCGCGCAAGGCAACCGGCAAGACGCTCTACATCCTTGACGAGCCGACCACCGGCCTGCACTTCCACGACGTCGCCAAACTGCTGGAAGTGCTGCACGAGCTGGTCGACCAAGGCAACACGGTGGTCGTCATCGAGCATAACCTCGAAGTGATCAAGACCGCGGACTGGGTGCTCGACCTCGGCCCCGAAGGTGGCGATGGCGGCGGCGAACTGGTCGCCTCCGGCACGCCGGAAGCAATCGTGCGCGAGAAGCGCAGCTACACCGGCCAGTTCCTCAAGGAGCTGCTGGAGCGACGCCCCGGAGGCAAGCGCGAAGCCGCGGAGTGATGATCGGACCGGCGGCACCTGGGGGAGCTTTTGAATGACAATCAGAAGGGCTCGGGCCGGTAATCTCCAGACAGTCGTCTCGCTGACGGAAGCAGCCTATGCCCCCTACACCGCCTTGTTCGGCGCGCCGCCGATCCCGGTCACCGAGGACTACGCTCCGCGCATCGAGCGCGGCGAGGTCTGGCTGCTGGAGAGCGGCGGCGAGCTTGCCGGAGTGCTCACGCTGGAGTGGCATGACGATCACGCGATGATCTTTTCCGTCGCCGTGGCCCCGGCCTTCCAAGGCAAGGGCCTCGGCGTCGCCCTGCTCAAACACGCCGACGAACAGACGCGCCTCTGGGGCTTGCCCGAGGTGCGGCTCTACACCAACGCCAGGATGGAGCGGAACATCGCGCTCTATCTGGCCTATGGTTTCCATGAAACGGGTCGCAGGCCCAATCCCTACCGGCCAGGCTGGGTGCTCGTCGACATGGCAAAGCCAGTCGCCGAAACGGCCTGATCTTTCTGAACTCGGCCAGATTTCTTCACTGGCCAGATTTCTTCACTGGGAGGATGACAATGAGCAGATCGGGAACAATCCGCGCCGGCATGGGCGGCTGGACCTTCGAGCCCTGGGATACGTCCTTTTATCCCGACAAGCTTTCCAAGGCCAAGCAGCTGAACTACGCCAGCCGGCAGGTGCCGACCATCGAGGTCAATGGCACCTATTACTCCAGCTTCAAGGAACCGACCTTCGTCAAATGGGCCAGCGAGGCGCCCGACGGTTTCGTCTATGCGCTGAAGGGCAATCGCTTCGTCACCAACCGCCGCGTGCTCGGCGAGGCCGGCGAATCGATAATGCGCTTCCTCGGATCAGGCGTGACCGCGCTCGGTGAAAAGCTTGGGCCGATCCTGTGGCAGTTCGCGCCGACCAAGAAATTCGATCCGGATGACTTCGAAGCCTTCCTGAAACTGCTGCCGGAAAAACAGGATGGCGTCGCGCTGCGCCACGCGCTTGAAGTACGCAACGATAGCTTTATCGTGCCGGAATTCGTGGCGCTGGCGCGCAGACACAAGGCGGCGATCGTCTATGCCGATCATGCCAAGTATCCCGACATCGCCGACGTTACAGCCGATTTCGTCTATGCACGGCTACAGACCGGCAGTGACGACAATCCCGATTGCTACACGCCGAAGGGTCTCGATGAATGGGCCGCGCGGGCAAAGACCTGGGCGGAGGGCAAGCAGCCGGCCGACCTGCGACGTGCCGATCCCGGTACCGATGCACCAGCCCAGCCGCGCGACGTGTTCGTCTACTTCATCACCGAGGGCAAAGTGCGCGCGCCGTTCGGCGCCATGGCATTGATGAAGCGAGTGAATTAGAGCGGCGGACCTCCACCCGGCGCGCCTTAGATTGTTGTTGGAACCAGCCCGGCGCGTTGATCGTTCTATCGTGGCAGGCGGCGACGTATGCGACATCGCGAACGCTTAGCCAGCGATCCCGCAAGTTCCTGCATCGGATGCAGGGATTTGAAAAAGGGCAACGACAAATGGCTATCATCCTCCTCGGTGCATTGCTTACTGTCGCTGGCGTTGTGTACATGGCAGGCGCCGTCCTTTGGCGCGGGAGGCTTAGCGATCCTGCGCCTGTCGTTCCGGATCGCCCGATGCCACACCTCGCAACACCAGGCCCGACGCTCGAGCCACGCCGGCGGGGGCTCAGTTTCCTCGGCCTGTCGCAGAATTGGCCGGGCCTTTTGATGATGGGCATTGGCCTGGCGCTGCTGTTGTTGTCGGCGCTCTTCTGATACTGCGGAATCTCGACATCTTCACTGATATCGTAACCTTATCGATACTTCCTTGCTGCATAAATCCAGTTGGGCGCAGAGTTGCTCCAGCGCGGGCAAGGAAGAGGGCATGTCACTCGACTACAACTCACTGCTGCTCGCTGTCGGCTTTTCCGCCGCCTGCCTCAGCCTGACGTTGTTCGGTATCTGGCTTACAGCGCGTTCGGAGAAATTCTTGCTGACCTGGGCGGCCAGCGTGCTGCTGGTTGTCGGCGACGTCTTCACCTACAAAGCCTATATCGACAAGCCCGGACCGATGCTCGGCGTCGCCTCGTTCACGCTGCTGCTGCTCGGCTTCTCGACCATGCTCGGCGCCGCCCACCAGTTCACCACGGGCCGCTCTCCGCTGCCGCGCATCGCGCTCGGCGCCAACATCTCGCTGGCCGTAGCCCTGCCGCCGATAGTGCTCGGCTATGACGGACTGGGGTTCATGCTGGAGAATTTCTTTGCCGCGCTGCTGCTCTTCGCCACCGCTCTCGAATACTGGAAGGGCCGTGCCGAATCCCCTGTCCCGATAATCGGGGTCACCGCGCTCTATTCGATCACCGCCGTATCCTTCGTGCTGTGCGCCATGGTTCCGGCATCGGACGGCAAGCTTGTGCTCGGCCATGCGCCGAGCAACTGGGCCGAGGACCTCAGCCTGGTCATCGTCATCGCCTGCATGACCGGTATCGGCTCCCTTTCGCTGGCACTCAACCAGGGGCGCCTGGCACAGTATCACCGCCGCAACGCGCTGACCGATCCGCTGACCGGCCTTCTCAATCGCCGAGCCCTTTTCGACATGCACGGTGATGCGCCCGTCGGCGCCTTCACGGCCGTGGTGGTGTTCGACCTCGACGGCTTCAAGGCCATCAACGACGAATTCGGCCATGCCGCCGGCGATGAAGTGCTGAGGGTGTTCGCCAGGGATCTCGCCGGCAATCTTCGCCCGGCCGATGTCGCTGCGCGCATGGGCGGCGAGGAATTCGCGCTGGTGCTGAAGCGGACCTTGCCCGAAACGGTGGAAGCCACCGCCGAATCCATCCGGGCAGCTTTCGCCGCGCGTCGCATCGAAACCGAGGCAGGCTCGCTGATTTGCACGGTCAGTGCCGGATTTGCTTTCGGCACCAAAGAGGGCCTCAGCTTCGACAAGGTGCTCAGCGCCGCCGACAAGGCGCTCTACGCCGCCAAACGCGGCGGCCGCAACCGCGTAACCGCCTCGGCATTACGGCGCGTGGGTTAGACCACGCGTATCGATGCCATGGCAACGGCCCGGAGAGATTGCGGCTCTTATGCCGCCATGACGATTTCATTGAAAGCGTCCAGGTCGACATAGAAGACCTTGGTGATCTCCTCGATCAGGTCGTCATGGCCGTAGCCTTGGGACTTCAAGATGTTGATGGCGGTGATGATATCGACGCGCTCGGTAAGCCGCCGCTTCTGGTAGTCCTCGACATAACGTTCCATGGCTGTCCCTTGGCCTGTGTGCCCAAACGCGTTTGAACGACAGAGATCGCAGGAGAGAAGCTAGGAAGCCTTGCTTGCGTGAAACTTGCCCGGTGCTAGCCGCGCCCTCGATCTGCGATGAACCAGACTGATACGGAAGCGGCCGACTCACAAAAGCCCTGCGAAAGACTAGCACGCAGCTTGTGGCGCACCAGTGACGCAGAGCGTTCGATCGGAGAAATATTGGACTTGCCAAGGACTTCGGATCGTCAACTGAAGTCCAGTGTCGATTCTACACCGTCAGGAACTTGCGTACATCAGCACGGTCTAAATCTTCCGCCGGGCCGGTATGGACGATCAGGCCACGGTCCATGATGTTGACCTCGTCGGCGAGTTCGCGGCAGAAATCGAGATATTGTTCGACCAAAAGCACGGCGATGCCGGCCTGGTCGCGCAGATAGCGGATGGCACGGCCGATATCCTTGATGATCGACGGCTGTATGCCTTCGGTCGGCTCGTCGAGCACCAGCAGTTTCGGCCGCATCACCAGCGCCCTGCCGATGGCGAGCTGCTGCTGCTGGCCGCCGGAAAGATCGCCGCCACGCCGGCCGAGCATCTGCTTGAGCACCGGGAACAATTCGAAGACATGCGCGGGAATGTTGCGGTCGGCCCGCTTCAGGGGCGCGAAGCCCGATTCGAGATTTTCCCGCACGGTGAGCAGCGGAAAGATCTCCCTGCCCTGCGGCACGAATGCGATGCCCGACCGGGCGCGGTCATACGCCGCGCTCCGGTCGAGCGCCTTCCCCTCGAAGGCAACGCTTCCGCTCGTCAGCCGGTGGTGGCCGACGATCGATCTCATCAAACTGGTCTTGCCGACGCCGTTGCGGCCGAGCACGCAGGTGATCTTGCCCGCGCCTGCCTTCAGCGACACGCCGCGCAGCGCCTGGGCGGCGCCGTAGTGCAACGTGGCATTGGAAACTTCGAGCATGTCAGCGCCTTCTCCAGAACCTGAGAAACGACAGATCGAAGCGATGGAATTGAACCCGCCAGACCATGCTCATCTCCCCAGATAGACTTCGACGACGCGCTCGTCGGCCGACACGAAATCGAGAGTGCCTTCCGACAGCACCGAGCCCTCGTGCAGGCAGGTGACCTTGACGCCGAGTTCGCGCACGAAATGCATGTCGTGCTCGACGACGATGACCGAATGATCGCGCGCAATATCCTTGAGCAGGCGCGCGGTTTCCTCGGTTTCTGCATCGGTCATGCCGGCGACCGGCTCATCGACCAGAAGCAGCTTCGGATCCTGCGCCAACAGCATGCCGATCTCGAGCCACTGCTTCTGTCCATGGCTGAGATTGGCTGCCAGGTCGTTCCGCTTGTCGCCAAGCCGGATGATGCCGAGGATGTCGTCGATCTGCCTCGTCTCGAGGGCCGAGCGGCGATGGAACAGCGCCGGGAAGATCGAGCGCGGACCCTTCAGCGCTAGCATCAGGTTTTCCTCGATCGTGTGGCTTTCGAAGACAGTCGGCTTCTGGAATTTGCGACCGATGCCCATCATGGCGATCTCGGCTTCGTCATGCTTGGTGAGATCCACCTCTCCGTCGAAGAACACCTCGCCCTCGTCGGGCCGCGTCTTGCCGGTGACGATGTCCATCATCGTCGTCTTGCCGGCACCGTTGGGGCCGATGATGGCCCGCATCTCGCCCTTGTCGACCACCAGCGACAGGTTGTTGATGGCACGGAAACCGTCAAAGGAAACCGAGACGCCGTCGAGATAGAGGATCGTGTTCGACTTTGACATGATTGCTCACTCCGCCGGCTGCGGTTCGGGGCTGGTCGCGGACCAGTCACCGGGCTTTCTCGCTTCGCTACGAACAATCTTTGCCGGCAGCGGGACGTCGGCATCGGTGCCGGCTTCCTCGGCAATCGAAGCTGCCCGCAGCGCCTTGGCGTTGCCACGCCAGGAATCCCACATGCCGATGATGCCCTTGGGCAGCAAAAGCGTGACGGCGACGAACAGACCACCCAAGGCAAACAGCCAGAACTCCGGCAGCACGCCGGTGAACCAGGATTTGCCGGCATTGACCAGCAACGCACCGATGATCGGCCCGACAATGGTGCCGCGTCCGCCGACAGCGGCCCAAACGACGACCTCGATCGAATTGGCCGGCTCGAATTCGCCCGGATTGATGATGCCGACCTGCGGCACGTAGAGCGCACCCGCAATGCCGGCCATGACAGCCGACACGGTGAAGGCGAACAGCTTAACGTTCTCCGCCCGCCAGCCGAGGAAGCGCGTGCGGCTCTCGGCGTCGCGCACCGCCATCAAGAGCTTGCCGTATTTGGAGCCGACGATTGCCCAGGTGACGAAAACGGCGAGTGCGAGCGTCACCGCGCTGGCCGCGAACAGCGCCGAACGCGTCGCGTCGGCTTGCACGTTGAAGCCCAGAATATCCTTGAAATCGGTCAGCCCGTTATTGCCGCCGAAACCCATGTCGTTGCGGAAAAACGCGAGCAGCAGCGCATAGGTCATCGCCTGGGTGATGATGGAGAGATAGACGCCGGTGACGCGGCTGCGGAAGGCAAACCAGCCGAAGACGAAGGCGAGCAGGCCAGGCACCGCCAGCACCATGAGGCCGGCAAACCAGAAATGGTCGAAGCCATACCAGAACCACGGTAATTCCTTGTAGTTCAGGAACACCATGAAATCGGGCAGGATCGGGTTGCCATAGACGCCGCGCGAGCCGATCTGGCGCATCAGATACATGCCCATCGCGTAGCCGCCGAGCGCGAAGAAGGCGCCGTGACCAAGCGAAAGGATGCCGCAATAGCCCCAGACCAGGTCGAGCGCCAAGGCGAGCAGCGCGTAGCAGAGATATTTGCCGGTCAGCGCGACGATGTAGGACGGCACGTAGACGGCGCTGGTCGGCGAGACCGCAAGGTTGAGCAGCGGCCCGATGACAGCCACTGCCAGCAGAATGAGAATCGTGATGGCAATGCGGCGATCTGCGCCCGCGGCGAAGAAGCGTCCTGAGATCATGCTTCCACCGCCCTGCCCTTGAGCGCGAACAGGCCGCGCGGGCGCTTCTGGATGAACAGGATGATGAGGACCAGCACGACGATCTTGCCGAGCACGGCGCCGGCATAGGGCTCAAGGAACTTGTTGACGATGCCGAGCGAGAACGCGCCGACCAGCGTGCCCCACAGATTGCCGACGCCGCCGAAGACGACGACCATGAAGCTGTCGATGATGTAGCCACGGCCAAGATTGGGCGAGACATTGTCGATCTGGCTGAGCGCGACACCGGCGATGCCGGCAATGCCGGACCCTAGCGCGAAAGTCAGCGCGTCGACCCACGGTGTCCTGATGCCCATCGAGGCGGCCATGCGCCGGTTGGCGGTGACCGCGCGCATCTGCAGGCCCCAGGGCGTGCGCTTCATGACATAGAGCAGCACCGCGAAGACGGTGAGTGCGAAAACCAGGATCCACAGGCGGTTCCAAGTGATCGCAAGCTGGCCGAGATTGACCGAGCCCGACATCCAGGAGGGGTTGCCGACCTCCTGGTTTGTCGGCCCGAAGATCGAGCGTACCGACTGCTGCAGAATCAGCGAGACGCCCCATGTCGCCAGCAGTGTCTCCAACGGCCGCCCATAAAGGAAACGGATGATGCCGCGCTCGATGATCAGACCAACCAGAGCCGAGACGAGGAAGGCCAGCGGCAGCGCAATGACCAGCGACCAGTCGAACAGGTCCGGAAAAGACGTACGGATCAACTGCTGGACGACGAAGGTCGTGTAGGCGCCCAGCATGACCATCTCGCCATGCGCCATGTTGATGACGCCCATGACGCCAAAGGTGATGGCAAGTCCGATTGCCGCCAGCAGCAGCACCGAGCCAAGCGAAATGCCGTACCAGATGTTCTGGCCGGCATCCCAGAAGGCCAGCGTCGAGTTGATGGTGGCGATCGCGGCTGTCGCCGCCTGCTTGATCGAATCCGGGGAATTCGCCTCGACCGAAGTCAGCAATGAAACCGCATCACGGTCGCCCCGTGCACCGATGAGTGCAATTGCGGCGAGCTTGTCCGCGTCTGGCCGGTCGGAGACCAGGATGGAGGCCGCACGAGCCTGTTCGAGCAGAGCCTTGACGCTGGCCACGGTCTCACTGGCGATCGCGGTCTCGAGCGGTCCGATGTTTGCCGCGTCGGGCGTCTTGAACATGGTATCGGCAGCGGCAATACGGGCGGTCGGGACCTTGGCGCCAAGCGTCAGCGTGCCCAGCGCATCGCGGATGACGCGGCGCAGCGTGTTGTTGACCTTGATCTTGGTGATGTCGTCCTTGGCCGCTTCGCCCGACGCTTCGCCGCTCAGCGGATCGAAAAGCTGGACGCTCTCGCCTGCTTCCTTGCCGGCAAATACCAGGGAATCGGCCTTGCGAACATAAAGGTTGCCGTCGGCGAGTGCCGCAAGCGGCCGCTCCACCGCCGGGTCACCGGTGCCCGCCAATTCGTGGACGACGGCTCCTGTCTCCGTAAAGCCCTTGGCGGTCGCGAATTTGGCGATGATGGTGCGCAGATCGGCGTCGCCTGCGCCCGATGACGACAGCATCGCCAGCAGGAACAACAGCGTCAGGCCAACGCGGATCAAGGTCATCGGCTTCTGTTAGCCCCTTGGAGGTTTGAATTGGGCGTGCCGCCGGCGGAGGGCGCCGGGCGGGCACGCCCGGGGAGACGAGTAAAACCCGGGGGGTGGGCCAGGATGTATTAAACAAATACGCGACCCCCCCGACCGCGCGGAAGGGGTGAGGCGG